>CAILMK010000490.1 GCA_903835275.1 uncultured bacterium
TTCAATGCAAACGAAACATATTTATCAGGGTTATGTAATAAACGGATCTGCGGATATTTTTCAGAATATGAATTAATCATTTCCACCGTCTTATCCCTGGATCCTCCATCTACCAGAATTAATTCTTTTTCCTTCGGTTCTGCCGCAAGAAAAAAATCCATCAATCTTTTTATATAGTGTTCCTCGTTGTAAACGGGACAAATTACTGAAATCATTCTTTAATAAAGGACTGTATGATCTGCGGTTTGCCGGAAGGCGTGGAAGGAATAAAATCTACGATTTCAAATTTTATTCCAAACGGTTCCTGCAATGCATCATGAATAATTTTTTCAACTTTTCCATAAACGATCTCTTCAGAGAATCCTTTATCGGGAATTAGTTCTATTTCTATTTCTTCCAGTGTACGCTGTATCACCCTGAATTGTTTCACTTCAGGAAGATGTTCAAATATTCCGCTAAAGGAATGTACCACCATATATTTTCCGGAGGCGGTGCGTATAATGTCTGTATCCCTGCCAATGATTTTTTCAATCAGCGGAAATCCAAACTCATATTTTTCATTTTTATTTCTTGTGCCTTTCACAGCGAGGTCGCCAAGATAATAACGGATCAAAGGCATGGCGAAAGCATCGAGGCGGGTGACTACCACATAGCCCAGTTCACCGGGCTTCACATCATTGCCATCCTTATCCAGCAATTCTACATGCACATGCGGGGACATCAGATAATATTCTGCCTTATCTTTTTGTGCAGCCATCATCAGTCCTTCTGTACAGCCATAGGAATCGTACACTTTAGTATTAAAAGTTTCTTCAATCAGTTTCCTGTAATGAGGGAACATTTTATCGCCCCAGCTAAAAACAGACTTAAACTTTACACCGGTAATATTATTTTTCTTTGCCATCTGGGCGAATACATAAAGAGAAGAAGCATATCCTGCAAAATGATCCTTGGGAGATTTTTCCAAGGCATACAATTTCGCTTTCATCTGCTCTTCGCTAATACCAAACGCTGCTACATAATCTGTATTCAGTATACGGTCCTTAATGGATTTTACCACTCCCCTATGGGGATTAATACCCGTTTGCATAATCGAATTACCGAACTTATATCCTGCCCATTCCCACCACAAGGTTTGTATTGCCTGGGAGACTGAATGCTCTTCCTTCGTGAGATACACCGCTCCATGGATTCCGGAGGAACCGCTGCTTTTCTCCACTACTAATTTAGCACGATCTCCAATAACAATATCATCCAGGTTTTCCTTGATTGTACTTTTGTATAACAAGGGAAATCCTTTAATCCATTCATATGGATCACTTTTCTTTTCAATATTTAACTTTGAATAGTAGGGAACATTCGTGGAAATATGGTCCAGCATTTTCTGAAGATTATCCTTCTGAAGTTTTATTAATTCCTCCTCAGAAAGATTCTGGATCTTCCTCCATTTCCTCAATCCTTTTATAAAAGAAGATCCCAGGACAAGATCACCAGCCGGTAAAATAATATTTTCTAAAAGCTTATTGTAAAGCATGATTTATTTCTTCGAACTTTTAATAACGTCATCGTACCTATCCACAAAAGTTTTCATGTTTTTAGTGAGTGATGCTTTTTCATTTACCATTGCAATATTATGCGCAATGGCTTCCCTGCGGAATTGTTTTTCCTCCCAGGCAAATTTATATCCTTCAAATAATTTCTGTGCATCATCTATCGGAACAAGCGTTCCATTGTATCCGTTCTTAATCCAGTAATGCATGGCAATCAAATCAGAAACCACGGGATAACAACCGCACGCCATAGCCTCAAACAAGGAAGCAGAAACACCTTCCGAACGTGTCATGCTGGTATATACATCACAGGTACGTAAAAGCTCAGGAAGAATTTTATTGTCTATTTTCCCATGGAAGATCACTTCATTTTCTATATCCATTTCCTTAGCAGCCGCTTTAAGGTTGTCCAGTTCGGAACCGGCACCAACTATGTGCAATTTAAAAGGCGTTCCAGATTTTTTCAACAATGAAACTGCCTGCAGCATCAACAAATGACAATACTCCGGATAAAGGCTGCGGGTAACAACTATATTCAGTTCTTTGTTTTCGAGAGGAACAGCTGGCGGATAAAATTTATCAAGATAAATCCCCCTTGGTAAAACCAGAATTTTTTTTGGATCTGCACCGAGTGCAATTTGGGCATCCGCCATGTGTTGTCCCCATGCCTGTACAAGATCCGCTTTCTTTATGGAATATTTTGCCATCCATCTTTTGAAGGGAGTGGTAACACTATTCAACGGCCATACATCTGCTCCGCCACCCTGTGAAGCAATCACAAGAGGATGAAATCCGGAAACCGCACCAATAAATCCATAGCTTGTGATGCGATATGCAATCACAATGTCAGGATTTATTTTTTTCAAAGTGGAACGAATCGTTAGAAGTGATTTCGCCCAACTTAAAATACGCGAAAATCTGCCAGCCCTGTTATTGGTAATCGGTAGTGACCATTCAATTATTTCACATCCACCAACAGTACGCATGGATTCAATCCAACTCTGCGCATTCGGGTGGTTATAATCTCCAAGAAAAGCTATTTTCAAATTATATTTTAATTCAGATTCGTAAAACCATCATACCACAAAAACAAAGAATAAAATATCAATATCTGTTGATATATTCCTGCACGGCTCACCACCGTTGAATCGTTTGATTTATTTTTAATTGCTTCAAAAAGAAATTCGATATAATCCTTTTTAATGTATTTGAGTACAATTCCATTATCCAATAAAAGACTTTCTTTTATCTCTTTCAAATCAGCATCCGAAAGATAAACATCCAACGGAATCGCGAATCCTTTTTTAGGGGCATTGCTCGTCTTCGGTGGGTATATCTCAGTATGAATAGCACGCAAAATTTTCTTACCTACTTTAAGATCCGATTTCTGAGAATGTGGAACTGTAAGCGCAAAACTTACCAGATCCTCTTCCAGAAGAGGAACACGATATTCCACGGCATTCAACATAGACATCATATCTGTTTTCCTCAGGTAATCGCTCAACAAAGTCTTGGTATAATAATCATGCAACACTTTGTGTGAAAAACTTTCAGGAAGATCCTTGCTGAATTTTTTCATATACAAATTAAGTCCCTCATCTGCCTTATAGACAAATGGAGATTCCCCTTTATAACTGGTGTGCCTTGAAAACCATGATTTCCATTCATAGATCAAAGCTGCAGGGCGTGCTGAAACAAGTCCTTTTACCCTTGCAACCATTCTTTTTTTATTGGAAGGTGCCATTGCATATCCTATACCCAATGCTCCTGATAAAATTGTTCTAACAATAGGAAACCTACTGAACGAATAAATAAAAGGCAATCGTGTCTGGGACGGATAACCATTGTACAATTCATCCCCGCCATCCCCACCTAATAAAACCTTGGTGTATTTTCTTGTGCCCTTGGTAAGGTAATACATCGGTATCGCAGATGAATCTGCGTAAGGCTGGTCAAAATGGATAAATAATTTTTTAAGGGTCTCCAAAGAAAAATCGTTTTTGATCTTAATCATTGTTTGATTCCCATTCAAATGATGAGCATATTCAGTCGCTATTCCCGCTTCATCATATTCTGAATCATCAAATGAAACTGTGAGACCTTTAATACCTTTATTCAAATTATTTGCGACTGCGTATACCAGTGAAGAATCAATGCCACCGCTGAGTGCCACTGCAATTTCCACGTCCGCTACCAGATTGCTTTCAATTGCATGATTCAACTTTTCTCTGGTGATCCTTATATTTTCCTCAAGTGAATTTTTATTTTCAATATTGAAATCGAATTTTAAAAATTGTTCCTGAATAAATGAATCATGCGTTATTTCTATATAACTGCCCGGACGCACCGCTTCAATTTCATTATATATCGTAAACGGCTCCGGACAATAACTAAGATTCAGGTAGATCTTAATGATATCTTCGTTGATAGTAAGAGAATCCTTTATTACAGGTGTAATCGCCTTTATCTCACTTCCAAAAACAACCATTGAATCATTCCTGAACAAATAAAGAGGCTTAATTCCTGAAGGATCCCTGGCAAGAATTACCTTCTCTATTTTTCTGTTATCATATATGGCAAAGGAATATATACCGCGTAATTTCTTGAAAAAAGAAATACCTTCTGATAAATATCCTTCCAGTATTACTTCGGTATCCGATGCAGTTGCAAATTTCACTCCCTTACCGATGAGCTCATTCCTTAATATTTTATAGTTATAAATTTCGCCATTAAAAATAATTTGAGCATTGGAGCCGGCTGATTTAATCGGCTGGTTTGCCACTTCAGAAAGATCAATAATGCTTAAGCGGTTATGACCTAAAAATACTGAATTTAAAACAATATGATTTGAAGCATCCGGTCCACGGTGTTTGATTGCCTCCAGTCCCTTCAATAAAGATGAAGTTTTTGAATCTATATCTGAAATTAAACTAAAGGCACCCAGGAAACCGCACATTGTTTTAAAAA
>CAILMK010000491.1 GCA_903835275.1 uncultured bacterium
GCTATTTGCACAGACAGCGTCGGATTCCGGCTCGCGTTGCTATACATTTCATTTTCAGCAGACAGTTATAGGCCAATACCATGTGCCCTTCCACGCACTTTATTATGGGAAGAATTCACTTGCGAATAAAGACGGCTGGCATACATCCCTCACGAGTACTATTTTTAGTGGAGTCAGGCTATGGAAAGGAGCGGAATTTTACTTCAATCCTGAAATAGCCGGTGGTTCGGGTTTAAGCGGTGCTTTTGGAATAGCAGGCTTCCCGAATGGTGAAACTTTCAGGGTGGGAAATCCTACACCTAGTGTTTATATAGCGCGAGGTTTTTTGCGCCAGCATTTTGCACTGGGAAATGATAAATCAGTCTACGCAGAAAATGTAAACCAAATTGGGGGACGCTTGCCTGCAAACAGGATTACACTTACCGCAGGGAAAATTTGCATGGCGGATATTTTTGATGGTAATTCATATAGTCATGATCCGCGCTCGCAGTTTTTCAACTGGGCATTGATGGATGCCGGTGCCTGGGATTACCCTGCCAATGTTCGTGGATATACTTACAGTTTTGTGGCAGAATATATTCATCCTTCATGGGCGCTGAGGGCTGCTACTTCCATGGTTCCTGATGTTGCAAACGGGCCTTATCTGGATCTGCATTTTGATAAAGCACATTCAGAAACCGTGGAATTTGAAAAACATTATTTCATTGGCAAAAGAAGTGGTGTATTCCGTTTATTGGGATATACTACCACTGCTCACATGGGTAGTTATAGCCAGGTGCTTAGTAATCTTGAAAAGTATGATACTTCAATTGTAAACACCCGTGCATATGGGAGGAGGAAATCCGGTTTTGTGATTAACCTGGAACAAAGTATCAGCGATGTTTCCGGCGTATTTATGCGTGCTTCCTGGAATGATGGAAAGAATGAAACGTGGGCTTACACTGAAATTGATAACTCCATTACCGGTGGAATTATGATCAGCGGAAAATCGTGGAAGCGCGAACTCGATAAGCTGGGTTTTGCTTTTGTAATAAACGGACTTTCTGCAGATCACCGTGCGTATCTTGCCGCCGGTGGATATGGTTTCATTATAGGCGATGGTAGATTGAATTATGCAAATGAGATCATCGCTGAAGCACAGTACAACTGTCATCTCACAACTAATTTCTTCATGAGTCCGGATTATCAGTTTGTTTTAAACCCGGCCTATAATAAAGACCGCGGGCCTGTACATATAATAGGTATCCGCGCGCACGTGGAATTTTAAGAGCATTTGGCTCGCGCAAGTCTTTAGCGAAGCGATGACAGGCGCGGAAAGGATAGAAAGGAGTCTTTAGACTCCCTCGTGATAAGCTGGGAAATGCAAAACAACAGTTAATACAATGAAACCTCACCTTCTCCTCCTTCACGGCGCACTGAGCGACCATCACCAGTTTGATGCGATGATTCCCTTTCTCGAAGATTCTTTTACAATTCATACATTTGATTTTGAGGGGCATGGCAAGCGGGATCTAAATTATTCATCTCTTACTATATTGAATCTGGCGGATAATATCAGGGAGTATGCAGAGCAAAATCAGCTCGATTCCTTCTTCGCATTAGGCTACAGCATGGGTGGATACGCCGCGTACATATATAATGATAAGCATCACGGGAAGGTTCAGAAGCTGTTTACACTTGCCACCAAAATAAAGTGGGATGAAGCAATTGCCTCAAGGGAAAATGCCATGTTGGACCTTGATAAAATGCGGGAGAAAGTCCCTGCCTTTGTTGCTGCCCTCGAGGAAAAACACAAGGGTTCAGGATTGGAGATTCTCGTAAATGAAACTAAAAACGTCTTAAGCGGACTTGGCAAAAATGATTATCTGAACGAAGAACTTTTAAGAAGAATGGATATTCCTATGCATATTGCCATAGGCGATCGCGACAAAATAGTTACGATTGAGGAATGTGAATGGGCAATAAGTATAATGAAGGACGGGCAATTGGAGATTTTACAGGATACGCCTCATCCGTTTGAGAAAGTAGATGTTGCAAAACTGTCAACATCAATAAAGCAATTTTTTATCGGGTGATCTTGAACCCCGGTACCCTAATCCTGAAGAGGGATTTATAAGATAGATAAGCCTTGTGTTGCATCCTAGCGTCTTTTCTTGCTGTTACGGCTTCCGTAAAATTGTGTAACACGTAGCTTAAGTTCGTTGCCACTAAGCCATACTGCTGTGTCCAGTATATCGGTTAGAGGTTGCTCATCCATCGTTAATACGTTCGTGGATAAAGCGTTGGAACTGTCAGGCGGACGTTTGTGCCTTTTGTTCCCTGCATCGAGAGAGATGATCATGTTTTTCATATTTTTAAAAAATGGAGTACGAAGTTACTGTGGTTTGTTCCAACATTCCAAGTTAAATTTTAGTTTTTTTTAAATTTAATATCAAGCCGTTATTAAGCTTGTGTTAAGCTATTGTTGCCCTCCCTCATTTTTACAAGCTTTTTACCTATATAAATGCCCGGTTTTTCAATCAGGAAATAAGTCGCCGAAGCAATTATGATAGAGACGCTTAAGACAATAAAAAATTTTGGAACAAAGTTCCAGTCGTTCAAAAAACCCGATTTTTGTACAAACCAGATGCTTGCCGGATGCACCAGATAAAGACTGAAACTGATCTTCCCGATGTATTTCGTTACAGGGTTGACCATGATCAAAACCGAATGAAGGCTTAATCCAAGTGCGAGGAAGAAGAACGCAAAGCCAAAAAGAATATGCTCTCCAATGGCTGCTCCGTGCAGAAAGTATGCCGCCAATAAAATCAGGATAAAAATGGGATAGCAAAGGAGAGCTTGCATTTTACTGATGGTGCTTCTTTTTTGCCAGACTTCAAAAAAGAGTATCCCCGTCGCGAAAACAGGTAATTGGGAAGGCAAATATAAAAACAGGAACTCCTTCCAGAGCACAGTATCATTTATCTGCGGATGCTTCAGCAGTATGTAAAGCAAGATTTTCATAAATAAATAAGAGAGAAGAATCCAAACAATTGATCCTTTTATGGTTCGGATGAACCTATACATGAGCGGAAGCAAGATATAAAATCCCATTTCCACGGCAATGCTCCATCCACCGGGAACGATGCTGTTTATCCAGTACGGATTGAATCCGTTGGCGAAAGTAAAGGTGGAGATTATGTTTGAAATGCTTATTCCGCTTGTGTCACCCAGCCAGTAGCGAGGACCAAGTCCATCCTGCCATAAATAATAAAGGATGGTAATATAAAATAGTGGCGCAATCCTGAAAAAGCGGCGAATGAAATAATTTCCCAAAGGATGTTTTTCATCTTTTCTTTCTCTCATGGAATAAAACAAGGTAAATGCACTTAGCAGATAGAAAAGTTGCACGCCCCTGTTGCCTTTCAGAATTAGCCATTCTCCAAAACCGTGATAAGGAGCCACGACATATACGTGAATGCAAATAACTCCGAGTATGGCTAATCCACGGAGCGCATCTACAAAATCAAATTTTTCAAGTTCCGTTTCAGGCCTCATTTTCGCATCAAAGTAAGAGATTTTTTGGGAGAGTTTGCGCGTTTAGACCTTGAATCGCTGCCGCGAGCGTCCGCTCGTGGCGCACTGACAGTGTCATGAACTGCGAGCGGACGCTCGCATAAGCGAGGAAGACATGAGCTCAAATCATAAATCTTAAATGATTAAATCTGAAATAATTTATCCCTTGTCCCCTGTCCTTTGCCCCTTGAAAAAATTGCATATCTTTGCGCCACAATTAATACAGATGCAAAAGACAGCTTTATACCAGAAACACATTGACTTAGGCGCTAAAATGGTGCCATTCGCAGGATTTGAAATGCCCGTTTCCTACGCCGGGATTATTGAGGAACATAATGCTGTACGTAATGCCATCGGCGTATTTGACGTTTCCCACATGGGGGAATTTATTCTGGAAGGTCCGGGCGCACTAGCCTTGATCCAAAGTGTAACTACCAATGATGCTTCCAAACTTTTCCCGGGAAGGGTTCAGTATAGCTGTCTTCCAAATGCTACCGGTGGGATTGTTGATGACTTACTCGTTTACATGATGGCTGAGAACAAATATTTGCTCGTGGTAAATGCAAGCAATATTGAAAAAGACTGGAACTGGATCAAGGATCATAGCGCAGGTCATGATGTGAAAATGACCAATATCAGCGATGATACTGCTTTGCTTGCTGTGCAGGGCCCCAAGGCAGTTGAAGCTATGCAGTCACTTACTGACGTTGATTTAAAAAGTCTCGAATACTATCATTTTGCTGTTGGCAAATTTGCCGGAGTGGATAATGTAATTATTTCTGCAACCGGTTATACAGGTGCTGGCGGATTGGAACTCTATGTTCCGAATGCAGATGCAACCAAAGTTTGGGATGCAGTCTTTAAGGCAGGAGAAAGTTCAGGCATCAAACCGGCAGGTTTGGGTTGCCGCGATACTTTGAGGTTGGAAATGGGCTTTTGCCTCTATGGAAATGACATTAACGACGAAACTTCCCCGATGGAAGCAGGTCTTGGATGGATCACGAAATTCACAAAGGA
>CAILMK010000492.1 GCA_903835275.1 uncultured bacterium
GAATTTCATTAGCTTTGTTTTAAAATTTAATTAAAATGAAAAAAATCATTCTTACGCTTATCTTGGGCATCATTGCGTTTTCAGCAATTTTTGCACAAACGCCACAAGGGATCAATTACCAGGCGGTTGCCAGAAACAGCACCGGTGGATTGCTCAGTAATTCCTCCATATCCTTGCGTATTTCCATTTTGGATAAAACAGCAACCGGGACTTCTGTATTTACGGAAACCCATGCTGTAACTACAAACGCATTGGGGCTATTCACTTTTGTGATCGGCAAAGGCACTCTTGTTTCCGGCGATTTTACAAAAATTGACTGGAGCACCAATGATAAATTCCTCGAAGTGGAAATGGATTCCAACGGGGGAAGTTCTTATACTGTAATGGGCACTTCACAATTGGTCTCTGTTCCTTACGCACTCTACTCTGCAAAGGCAGGAAATGCAAAAACCTACAATGCAGGTAAAGGAATTTCCATCAGTAACGATAGTATCATTAATACTTCACAGGATCAGAAAGTAAACCTATCAAGTACGGGTGGTACTTCCATAACCGGAACGTATCCGAATTTCACTATCGGATCAAAAATATATACTGCTGGAAAAGGTGTTTCAATAAGTAATGATACTATAAGTAGCCCATGGGTGATAGGGACAAAACAAATAAGTTACTTCTCTGTTCCTACGGATACAATCATATTTTATGATGATCCAAAAAGCCAGATGCAAATTAGAACCGGCAGCAACGCTGCCATAGATTTTTCAGCTGACGCTGATAATAAAAACGGCGGGCATATAGTATACCGGATGGGTGCTACTGAAACAAATAGCCTTGGTTATAACAGGGGATTCACATTGCAGGATATAACAAGTAATGCTGTACGCTTTTTCGTCAGTCCTGTTGGAAATATTGGTATTGGTACTACTGCTCCTAACTCCCTTCTTTCTGTAAATTTAACCGGCGATAATCAACAGGGAGTAAATGTTAGCAGCGGATCAAATTCAAATATAAATTTCCAGCCATTGACAGGGACAAATCTTGGATTCCAGGCAATCAACTTCAACGGGTATTTTAACTCCGGGGAAAAAAGATACTACTCATCCAAATACCGTTGGAGGCTTGGGGCTGACCAACGATCCACAGCGGATAATTTCTTTCTCGATATTTGGGACGGTTCCAATATTCATACTGTGATGTATATAGACAGTAACGGACTCATGGGATTAGGCACAAATTACCCGAAAGCTCCTATTGATATAGTTGGTACAGGAGTATTCAGATCCGCCAAAGTATCCTTTGCTACAGGCGTGGGGAGCTATGTTCGTATTGGATACGACACAACAAATAGCTGGGGATATTTAGCTGCAGATAATAGTGCCGCAGGACCAAGGGATTTCAGAATTGATGGAAAGCCACTTGAACTTAACACAGGCAATAAATCAGGAGATGTTTATATTGCGGCAGGCGGTTTAGGAAAAGTTGGCGTAGGAACAACAACTCCAAATGCATTTTTAACTGTCAAATTAAGCAACGACAATCAACAAGGTGTAAATGTGAGCAGTGGATCAAATTCAAATATCAATTTCCAACCACTAACCGGAACTAATCTTGGATTTCAGGCGATAAATTTCAATGGATATTTTAACTCTGCTGAAAAAAGGTACAATTCATCAAAATACCGCTGGAGGCTTGGAGCAGACCAGCGTTCTACGGCAGATAATTTCTTCCTGGATATATGGAATGGCTCAACAATTAATACTGCAATGTATATTGATAGTTCAGGTCGAGTTGGTTTTGGGACATCATCACTTGCGGCAAATTTACATATTGATCCTAAAGGACCCGGAGGCATTTGTCTTGGTGGAGCATCCGGTGGAGGTGGATATACCGCTTTAGTAATGAATATCACTTCTCAAAAAGGGGGACGCGCTGAAATAAATTCTATTAAATCTGCCGGAAGCAAATACGGAGTATTGACTTTGAATACGAATGGCGGTAACGTGGGAATTGGTGACACATCCGCTTCAGAAAAACTCTCCGTTTCAGGTAATATCTGCTATACGGGCTCCATAGGTTCCTGCTCGGATAGAAGATATAAAACAAATATTATCACTATGGGTAGTATGCTTACAAATGTGATGGCACTTGAACCGGTTACTTATAATTGGAGAGTGAAAGAATTCCCTGATAAAAACTTCAATGATAAAAAACAACTCGGCTTCATTGCCCAGGATATAGAAAAAATATTCCCTGAACTGGTGCTGACTGACCAGAATGGTTACAAATCTGTAGACTATGTAAAGATCACTCCTATTCTTGTAAAGGCAGTTCAGGAGCAGCAAAATGAAATTGAAATATTGAAGAAAAGATTAAATATACTTGAAGCGGAACAGAGCAAAAAAACCGCTTCTGTAAAATAATTATCACATAAATACAAATGAAATTAACTCTGAATTATAAAACTAAAAGATCATGAAAAAAATTATTCTTACTCTTGTTTTTAGCCTGATTGCGTTTTTAGCAATTTATGCACAAACGCCACAAGGGATCAATTACCA
>CAILMK010000493.1 GCA_903835275.1 uncultured bacterium
TATTAATCGTCCTATAAAATCCTCCGATATTAAATTATTTATCTTTTTCTTTTGGTTTATTCCTATTAGTTTTTGCTGTCTTTCCTGTTGCGGTAAATATTGCTGTTAATTCATTTGCTTCTTTTAACAAATCTTCGAGTAATTCCTTTTTCATAATTCCGGACTCAATCAGAAGTTCGAGCCAAAGCATGCTTTCGTCTGCTTCTTCTTCTACAATTGTAATCTTTGATATGAAATCTGCCTGAGATCTTGCCCTACAAGCAGCTCTATAATTTGCAGCAACGGATGTAGCACTTCTTAATAATTGTTTACCCACGACTTCCGCACTTGTCTTCTTTGGCAAAGTATCAACCATTCGCATTACTCTTAATGCAAATTTCTTTGATCTTTGTTTTAGTTCATCTTTCGTCATAGGCTGAATACGGTAATTTCAAATCCGAAATCAAAAATCCGACATCCGAGATCTTATAGGTGTATCACCTCTCCATACGCTGCCGCTGCCGCTTCCATGATGGCTTCGCTCATCGTTGGGTGTGGATGTACGGACTTGATAATTTCATGTCCAGTGGTTTCCAGTTTGCGTGCAACAACAATTTCAGCAATCATTTCGGTTACTCCTGCGCCGACCATATGCGCACCGAGGCATTCGCCGTATTTTGCATCAAAGATCAGTTTTACAAAACCATCCTTGGCTCCTGCGGCGCTTGCCTTGCCGGATGCTGAGAATGGAAACTTACCAACCTTGATTTCATATCCCGCTTCCTTGGCTGCCTTTTCTGTATAACCAACAGAAGCAACTTCAGGCGAGCTATAAGTACACGCAGGAATATTATTATAATCCAACGGCTCTACATGCTGACCTGCAATTTTCTCTACGCAAATAATTCCTTCAGCAGAGGCAACGTGTGCCAGCGCAGGACCTTTCACGATATCACCGATGGCGAAAATGCCTTTGATGTTTGTTTCGTAGTAATCGCCTGTAACTACAATTCCCTTTTCAATTTTCACTCCTGCTTCTTCAAGTCCGAGGTTTTCAAGATTTGGAGTAATTCCCACAGCAGATAGAACGATATCGCACTCAATGATTTCAACGCCTTTCTTTGTTTTGATGGAAACCTTGCACTTAGGTCCTGATGTATCCACGCTTTCCACAGAGGATTCAGTCATGATGCTGATGCCTTGTTTTTTGAAGGACCGAGCCATTTGCTTGCTCACTTCTTCGTCTTCGCGAGGGAAAATTTCCGGCATGAATTCAACAATGGTTACTTTGGTGCCAAGGGCATTGTAGAAATATCCGAACTCACTGCCTATGGCGCCGCTACCGATCACGACCATACTTTCAGGACGTGTTGGCAGATTCATTGCTTCGCGATAGCCTATTATTTTCTTACCGTCAATTTTTATATTAGGAAGATCGCGGGAACGTGCACCTGTTGCAACGATCACGCTTTTTGCCTCGTACATTGTTTTCTTGCCATCAGCAGCAGTCACTTCCACTTTCTTATCGCGGGTAAGTTTTGCAGTACCCATGATGGCTTCGATCTTATTCTTCTTGAAAAGGAAATCAATCCCTTTGCTCATGCCATTGGCAACATCGCGGCTTCTCTTGATCACCGCCGGAAAATCAGCAGAGGACTCTCCTACCGTCAGTCCGTAATCCTTTGCGTGGTTGATGTATTCAAACACCTGCGCGGATTTCAACAAGGCCTTGGTAGGGATGCAACCCCAGTTGAGGCAAATGCCGCCGAGGGATTCACGTTCTATAACTCCCACTTTCATACCAAGTTGCGAAGCGCGTATTGCAGCAACATAGCCACCGGGGCCGCTGCCAATCACTAAAAGGTCGTATGCCATTTTCTTACTCTTTATTTTAATTTATGGGTGCAAAGATAAGATAATGTGCCAATGTCCTGACGTGAAAAATTTGATTATTAGAAAGAGTTCGGGAGCAGGTAAAAGAGTTACGCGCCTAGATGCAAACAATTATTAATGAATAGTTTACGATTCAGACATTTACTTAGCGATCCAAAGCCTTGATTTCTTCGGAATATTTTCCGGGCAAAAGGGCTTTTTTGATGATCCATTCCATGTTGAACCTGCGGGCGAGTTTATAAGGAGTCACTGCCGGCCACAGTAAGGAAAATTTACCCAGGTTCAGCATTTTTGCTATGGAAGATGGCACCACCAATAGCTGTGCCTGTATCAATAATTTATAGCGGATATAACCCAGGTGCTTTTTGTACTGCTTGAAAAGATCCGCTGTATAATGGCTTTTCTGCAGATCATTGTGGATATGTTCCTCACGGGAAAGCAGCCAGCTTTGATAGGAATCAGGAAGCTCCTTTAAGCCCATTCTGTCCCCTACTCTGTAAAAGACATTGAAGACCTCCTCTTTTTCCGCCCTGCTCAGTTTCTTTTCCAGCAATTCCCCTGAACGAATGGAATAATCTATGAGCATATACAGCACATCACGGTAGGCCCAATCAGGGATGGATGCGCCGCGCTTATTTTCCACTCCCTGATGGATGGCAGTAATAGTATCAATGGCTTTAAGGGCATCTTCTTCAGTGGAGAAAATGATCATTCTTGCATAATCCACCGTGGAAAATAACCTGCCAAGGGGATCAGCAGGAAGCCTGCCCGTAAAATACAGCCAGTCCACGGCTTTATTGAGTGCAAACTCAGCCGCCGAACCCGCGAATATAAAAAGTATGGTGTCTCCGCGGCCCCATATCCTGCGTACTATGGAATCTTCCCTGACGAAATAGTGCATAGCTGCTAACTAACAAAAATGATGCAGGAATTTGAAGAGAGGGCTTTGAATTCAATCGGGTGCGGTTAATGTAGGGGCGACCACGAGGGTCGCCCCTACCAGCTGTGGATTTCCGAAAATTCCCTATATTTGCTAAAACAAAACACATGA
>CAILMK010000494.1 GCA_903835275.1 uncultured bacterium
CCACAGGAACCGGGAGTCTCCCCGTCAATGCCGATTTGATCAGGCTTTCCGAAGTACTTAGTATATAGGTGCTATTTAGAAATTACTTAATTTTAAAAACTATCACTTTGATATATGACCTTTCCAATTCAAGGGCTTAAGGTAAGTCTCTATCCATATTGATGAACAATTCAAATAACCAAACCATATACCCCCATATTTATCCATCTTAGGATCAACACATAATTGAATCCTTGAACAAAAAAATAATTGTCTTGCTACTTTGCAAATAAATGTAAAATTTGGGCCATCAATAAATAGCTGAACGCTACAAGTATCATTTTCATCTTCTTTAAGATTCAAGGAATAAAATTTATAAGGCTGAAGATATTTATTTTTAGCAATTTTTGGAATAATTAAAGTATCTGCATTCCATATAAGGCTTACTTGAGCGAATTTATTAAAGTCTTGTTTCCCTTTGGTTGAGCAGGGTTGAATTTCAATTGTGTTTTGCCCCTCTACTTGGAAGTCACAAAATAAAATGCTAATAAATAAAAAAATTACTTTCGTCCTTATTTTATTCCCCATTGTTTTCAAATACATTTATTGCTCTGGATTTATCTGCATCAAAATGTTGTTATTTTTTAAATGATTAAATCTAAAATGAATCAATGATTTAATTTGTCCCATGCCCCTTTTGTCCCTTGTCCCCAATTAGTACCCGTAGTTTTTTAGATTGATATTTTCTGAGATCTTTTTGATCTGTTCGGAAAGTTTTTGCATCTGCTCTTTTGATAAACCACCATCCGGAATAGTGTTTTTATCCAGGCCGGAAGATAAATCACCGAGCATATTTTTAAAGGAAATTGTTTCCCAGAAAGTGCTCAGGCGATTATTTATTTTTCCTATGAAGGCAAGCTCATTACTGATCGTTTTCGCGTTTGACCGCAACAAAAGTTTTTTATAACTGCCCAGGTATCCGCTCATGAATTTACCTGAAAGCATATGTAGTGTTTTATGAAAGAACGGAAGTTTTTCGGCTCCACCATATTTGCCATATAGGGACGTTAAAACATTTAGGACTTCAGGGCTATTATCGTAATTTTCAAATGCTGAAGCGATCTTTATTTTTTCCAGGGAATCCTTGTCAGGCAGTTCATTGAATAATGCATTCAGACAAGTGCTTACCACAGCGTAGGATGAATCATTCAAGCCTTTGCGGTATATATCCTCCCCCTGTACTTTTTCAATTGACTGAATAGCCTGATAGGCAAGTACGCGCACCTGGCTTTTGGGATCATGCAGGGCGAGTTGTTTTATTTTCTCTCGGAACTCACCCTGGTAATTATCTGTCTTCCCAAAAAATAATTCTATCGCTGTTTTGCGAATAGCCCAGAAATGATCGTTGAGGGAATTGCGCATCAATGAAATAAGCGTATCTTTTTTCAAGTCATGTTGTACAAGTCCCAGGGAATTCAATGCCTCATATTTATCCAGGTATTGCGTGCAGTGATAATACTGGTAGAGCCATTCGCTTTTGCTTTTCCCTTCAGCCTTATGACACAATAAATATTTTTTCGCATCGAAATTCACCAGCAAAGGGGCTTGATCCATCGGAAAGAAAAAAGTATCTGCCTTGTGCTGTAAAATGATCTGTTTCCTGCTGACGCCTGTGTTACTGTAAATATCTACATCCACCGGAATACGGAAGAGAGGAACTTCTGAATTACTTTGCAATTGACGCACCAGCAGTTTCATCATTTTTGTTTTGCTGTCATATTCATGGCTGATTTCAAGGTCAGGATGCCCTTTCTGTTCAAACCACTGGTTGAAGAACCATTTTAAATCCTCGCCGCTGGCATCTTCCATAGTCATGCGGAGGTAGGCAAGTTCGGTGGTTTTAAATGCGCGTTCATGCAGATATTGGCTTAGCCCGTTGTAAAAAACTTCATCCCCAAGATATACACGCAGCATTTCAAGTACCAGTCCTCCTTTTTCATAGCGATGGCGGTCAAATAATTCCTCAGGGTCTTTGTAAAAATGATTGATGATGGGTTCCAGGTTATACGCAGCTTCGCGTAGATATGCAGACAGTGCCTCCTGAATGCGAAGATCCATTTCATCCTTGCCGTATTTATGCCCGCGCCAGATGAACTCCCCGAAAGTGGCGAAGGATTCATTCATGGCAAGGTAATCCCAGCTTTCACAAGTCACCAGATCACCAAACCAGTGATGAAACAATTCATGGCTGATAACATCCTCGTATGTATTATCCAGGTGTGCCCGTGCATCATGCAGCATCGGGTCATACATTACGGTGGCGGTAGTGTTCTCCATCGCTCCGCTGGTATATTGCCTCACGGGGATTTGTGCGTATTTATTCCATGCGTAATCGTATTTCAAAACCCTGGAAAAATATTCAATCATTTCCGGCGTATTCCCGAATACCAGATGCGCGTATGGTGCGTATTTAGGTTCAAGGTAGTAATCAACAGGAACTTTACCCCTCCACAAATCATGGGTTATTTTCCATTTTCCTCCTGCTATCATGGTAAGATAAGGCGCATGCGGTTTATCCAGCTTCCAGTGCCATGTTGCGGTGCCATTTTTGTTTACTATCTTGCCTTCCAGCGTACCATTGGATAGAGTAGTATATTCTGTATCCACTGTCAGGAATATTTCCTGGGTCATTTTCTGGTCAGTGCTTTCTATCGTGGGAAACCATGCAGAATTATATTCGGTTTCCCCCTGACTCCAGAATTGGGTAGGCATTATGCTGTCTTTTTTATCAGCATTGATAAATGTCAACCCAAGCTTTTCCCTGGATCTGATAATTCCACTATCGAGACGTACATACGGACGCGCGGTATAATCTATCTGTACTTTAATAATATCGTTGGGTGTCCTGGTAGTGCCAAGTGCTGTATGCAGCTGCGAAAAGTCGTTTGTGTATTTTAAAGGCGAAGAAATGGCCCCTTTTAACTCCGATATATTGGTAACTGTAAATCCCTTTGCATCCAGTGTAACGCTATCCCTGGGATAGCCATGTGGCTTCATGGTAATTATTGCTGTTCCGCTGATGGACCGCGTCTTGAAATCAGGGGTGAGGTGCAGTTCAGTATTAATAAGGTCAACGAATTTTTGCTTGCTCCCCTGGTAGACAGGCTTCTTATTGTCCACATTTACACCGGGTAACTTTAAGGTGTCATTGCCATTATCAAACAAGGAAGTCATGTGATGCACTTTACAGGACGTTGCCAGAATGGCAGAGAGCATCAGCAGGCAGCAGAGTTTTATTCTCATCGGCTGCAAAGTAAATAAGAAATAAGCAAATTGGTTCTCCCAAATGAAAAAAGGGGCAAGGGGCAAAAGGGACAAGGGACAATTTAAGTCATTTGCTCATTTAAGATTTAATAATTTTGAGCTCATTTAGAGTTTAGATATTAGTATTTAGAATTTAGGATTTCTATCTTAATGTTATCTTTGCCTTACAATATTTCAAAAAGGCGTTCGTCTTACCCATTATAAAATGGCGAAGATGGCATCCATATCAATACCTCAAATGGCAGGAAACGACGAAAAGATCAGCCGGACTGTCCTCAAGGAACAAAAACGTTTGTTTCGTTTTATCAGGGACCGTGTGCCGCAGGATGCGGATGCGGAGGATATTTTGCAGGATGTTTTTTACCAGTTTGTAAATACATCCCTTTCCGAGCCTATTGAGCAAGCTGCCGCCTGGCTCTTTAAAGTGGCAACCAACAGGATAACTGACTGGTACCGTAAAAAGAAGCCGCAGGCATTTTCAGCCTTCACCAGCAATGATGAGGAGGAGGATGATACTCCGTTGGGTCCTGAATTCAGGCTCTTTGATCCTGACGCTTCCCCGGAGTTGCAGTATATACGCTCCCTTGTTTGGGAAGGACTCGAAGAAGCACTGGCGGAATTGCCGGAAGAGCAAAGGCAGGTATTTGTAATGCACGAACTGGAGGATAAAAGCTTCAAAGAAATAGCTGAGATAACGGGTAGTTCTGTGAATACATTATTGTCCCGGAAAAGATACGCAGTTCTTTTCCTCAGGGAACGCCTGCAGGACCTGTATACGGATTTGCTGACCTATTAAAATAGCCTAATTGATTTGTTAAATATATAATTATGAAAAAGTTTTGGATTTTGAAAATTATCGCGTTCGTGCTGGTGGCTACGGTTGTGGTAGGAGGAGTAGTAACGCTGCTATGGAACTGGCTGATGCCGCATTTGTTCCACTTGCCTGAAATAAGCTACTGGGAAGCACTGGGAATACTGATCCTTTCCAAGATATTGTTTGGAGGGTTCAAGGGACACAGAAACGGCAATGGATGGAGAGGAGCGTGGCGTGCACGCTGGGAAGCCAAGATGGCTAAAATGACTCCCGAAGAAAAGGAGAAATTTAAAGCTGAATGGGAAAAAAAGTGTGGCCCTGCCATGTGGCAAAGGAACCAAGACCATGGACCATGGAACTGGGGAAATAAACAAACCCCGCCAAATCCACCGGTAAACGAAGGATAAACTCCTAAAAAGAGCCTCTCAGAAATGAGGGGCTTTTTTTTGCCTTATTATTTATCCGTTCTGCAATGGATAAAAATTTATGGCTTTGTTTTTGAAGGGCAATACTTACTTTTGAATTTAAACCATTGGAGGGTTCAGGCACTCCAATCCAAACAATACGATGAAGAAACTATTTATATTTCTGTTGCTCCTCATACCACTCTTTACTTTTGCGGGAACTGACACTACTCCGGCGGATACGGTGGCAGCGCCTGCCGGAAAAACCAGGTATTTTATTTTCGGACTGGATGCCGGGAATAATTTCTCCTATATGAACCGGACCGACCAAAGCACGTACCCATATCTGAATCCGAATTTTATCTATAAGGCAAAATCAGGCTTTTATGTGATTACGGGTGCTTATAGTGTGGCAAATGTTA
>CAILMK010000495.1 GCA_903835275.1 uncultured bacterium
AATCACTGTAAAAAGATCAAAACGACTACTACCAATAATGGCTACTTTTAATTTTCCTTCATCTACATCATAAGCAACCGGGGCTTGATCATAGTAAGTTCCTTCACGTGGTATATGTAAGATGGTCACTTTGCCATCTTTAAAAACCCAGGTATCTTCTCTATCTATAGATTGTTTATCCGTTAATGAGTTCTTTGTTGTCTGTAATTTCCAAGTACCTTGTACCTCTTCTTTAGTTTGCAGAGTAACATCTGCAGAAACCACCGATCCAAAAGACGCTAACACTAATATGAGTGCAGCTTTATGCATTGTTTTCATTATTATTGTCCAATGAGCGACTAAAATTTAGTCGATTCATTCTACGCTTAAAAACAACGGTGCTGGGGGAGATTATTTTTTAAACTTAACCACCTTATTCAAAGGACTTAAGTTAATCTCGTCAATTACGATGTTATTAGGTGAGTTTAAAACATAGATAACGGCTTCTGCGACATCGTCTGGGACAATGCTATTGCTCTTATGATCACCTGGCTCAAAACTCAATTCATCAAAGAAAGGGGTTTTTACCATGCCCGGATTTATTAAACTCACCCGCACATTGCTTTTACCACAATCTTCTCTTAGCGCTTGCGTAAAGCCACGTAAGGCAAATTTACTCGCACAATACAAAGCCCCATTACGACTACCTTTTAAAGCTGCTTCAGACCCTATGTAAATTAAATCACTCTGTGCTTTACGCTTTAAATCTGGTAATAAAGCTTTCGTTAAATAGACTTGGCTAGTAAAGTTAAGCGTCATTAAGGCGTCAATTTGCTGATAAGAGAACTGTTCTATTGCGCCGAACCGTCCCTTGCCTGCACAAAAAATTACCGCATCAATCGTTGGATAAGCTTGTTGAAGTTCTTTTATTTTCTGAGACAAAACATCTAATTGAGTTAAATCTAAGGCTATCGGTACAAAATCAGAGTACTCCATGAATACTTGATTCGCTTGTCTAGCAATGCCCAGCACAGTATGACCATATTTTAATAATTGCTCCGCTACAGCTAAACCAATGCCAGAACTAACTCCGGTAACTAAAATGGTGCGACTTAAAGTGTGCATGGAAAAAAAACCGATGGAGGAATGTAACTTAAAAGCTGCTCGGTACAATAGCTCATCATTTCTTGTTCTAAGTCCTGTTTATAAGACACCATACCTTGCTGATTTGATAAAGGACTCATAAACAATCTTTCCCCTGGATACAGTTTATGAATCTTCTTAAAATAGCTTTCGGGCAATCTAAAAGTACCTAAACTCACGGAGTGTAACTGCGACATGTTAATCTTTGAAAAAACCTGATCAAACAAGCGCTGATATTGTGCTTGATAACCCGTTTGATAAATTAGCGGATCAAACCGTAAACCTATTTGCCAACCCTGAGCCTGAACTTTGCACAAAGCCTCAAGCCGTCGCTCTAAAGAGGGGGCTTTATCTTCTACTTTAGTAGCAATTTCATCAGGATTTAAACTAAAGGCTACAATACAACGCGTAAAAGGTTCTCTATTAAGTAAACTTCTCACTTGCGTACTTTTAGTGCGTAACTCTAACCACGCATTAGGGATCTGCTCAAAGACTGGTAGAAATTGCTCAGCAAACCCAGTCACCGGTTCTAGCGCTAAGCTATCGCAATCATAACCCGAGAAGAAATGCACTGGCTTATCAGGAAACTCTGCGCAACGCTCTTTAATATCGGCTTGGAAGTCTTCGTAATTAACAAACAACACATAATTAGCCGACTGATACATGCCCTGTAAAAAACAATAACGACAGTCATACAAACAATTAAGCATGTGTGAGAAATAATAATTATGTTCAGCCCCTACACCATATCCAGCAGGGGCAAGCATCGTAAAATGCTTATATTTCTCCGCCAATATTAAAGCTGGCTTTTGTTTTTGCAGTCTAAAGTTCTGCGCTTTAGGATTAAATACCTCCCCATAACGGCCACAGGTTATTTTATTAGCCTTTGGAAATCGCGCCAAAATCTCTAATACTCGCGGATGCTGTAAGATATTTTCTTCTATGTAGATGGTTTCAATCATGCCATTATGTTTTACAAATGTGTTTTTCACTTACGCATTTTATAGGAAAACACTTGCGAATTATTATGCTGGCCTTATATAGGTTAAAATATGTTTAACTTAAGCAACCTTTATTAAAAATGAATACACAGAAAATTGGTTTTATCGGTGGAGGCAACATGGCCTCTAGTCTGATCAGCGGCTTAATTGCTAGTGGTCATTCTTCTCAACATATTTGGGTTTCAGATATTAACCCAGACAGTTTAAAAAACTTAGCTAATAGCCTAGCGGTAAACACTACAACTGACAATTCTGAAGTTATTAATGCGGGTGATGTTGTTGTTTTAGCAGTAAAACCTCAAATTCTTAAAGAAGTCGCGGAAAAAGCCGCACCTTTAATTCAACAAAATAAATCATTGGTCGTATCAATTGCCGCAGGTATTAGTCAAGCCAGTCTAAGCCAATGGTTAGGCTCAGACATTGCTATTGTACGTTGCATGCCTAATACCCCCGCTCTTGTATTAACCGGCGCCACAGCATTACATGCCAACGCTAAAGTCAGTGCAACTGAACATGATCTTGCAGAAAGCATTATGCGTTCTGTTGGCATTGCCCTATGGGTCGAAGAAGAAAGTGAATTGGATGCAGTTACTGCAGTTTCTGGTAGCGGACCTGCTTACTACTTTCTTTTAATGGAAGCCATGGAAAAGACCGCCATGGAACTGGGGCTAACAAAAAACACCGCTCGTCTCTTAGTACAACAAACCGCCCTAGGAGCAGCAAAGATTGCTTTAGAATCAACTGAGTCTCCAGAAGAATTACGTAAAAGAGTAACCTCTCCAGGAGGCACTACTCAAAAAGCTATCGAAACTTTTGAGGCAGGTGGCTTTAAGGAATTAGTTTCAAAAGCCTTACATGCAGCTAGAAATCGATCCATTGAAATGTCTAAACCCGCGGAGAAAAGCTAATGGGTTCAACCTACTTTACCGATCCACTGATATTTTTAATAGACAGTGTATTTTCACTTTATATTTTAGCCGTGTTATTGCGTTTCTTATTACAATGGGGTGGCGCCGGTTATTACAATCCTATTCTGCAATTCTTAGTCAAAATTACGCATCCACCTTTAAAGTTATTACGTAGATTTGTACCTTCAGTAGGTAGAATTGATACCGCATCACTGATACTGATATTGGCATTACAGATGTTATCGGATGCTTCAATTCGTTTTTTATTGGATGGAGGCATGATTAATATGGGTGCATTGGCCATTACATCTGTTGCCCAAATAATTTCAATGCTACTCAATGTTTTGGTATTTAGCATTTTTGCTAGAGCGCTACTAAGCTGGGTAAATACAGGTACCTTTAGTTCTGCTGACTCAGTACTAAGAACCATCACAGAACCTGTATTAGATGTTTTTAGACGTGTTATA
>CAILMK010000496.1 GCA_903835275.1 uncultured bacterium
ATGTATTGATGGGTCCCATGCAAAGCAGTAGTGTCAATATTATCAACGGGCGCATGAGTGAAAGCTTTAGTTATATATACAGATTGCGTGCGAAGAAAGTTGGTACATTCAAAATCCCACCGGCAATCATTCGAACCCAGAAAGGAACTATACAATCCAATGAAATAACTGTAAAAGTTACACAAGGCAGTGTACCAAAAAATCAAAAAAATGGTAAGGGCGAAGGAACAGTAGGCAATGGCGGTGCGGAATATTTTATTCAGGCATCCGTGGATAAAGGAAGCGTTTATGAAGGAGAACCGGTAACCGTTACCTATAAACTTTATTTGTATAAAGTAGATCCGCAGGGAGTGGGTTTCAAAAAGCCGCCAACATTTCCGGGCTTCTGGGTTAAGGATCTTCCGGACCAAACCGATAAACAATTGCATGTAGAAACTAAAAATGGCAAACAGTACTATGTTGCAGTTGTAAAAAAAGCAATTCTCTATCCGCAAAAAACCGGTGACCTGACCATTGACCCAATAGAAATGGAAGCGGCTCTTGCCATGCAGGCGCCGAAACAAAGAAGAAATGATCTTATGGATCCCTTCGGCAATGACCCTTTCTTTGATCGCTTTTTCAATCAGCAAATTGAAGTTTATAAAAAGGAATTAAAAAGCAACGCGATAACCCTACACGTGAATGATGTTCCTGAAGCAGGCAAGCCATCGGGTTACAGCGGACTTGTAGGAAGTTTCAGGATACGCGCCAATATAGATAAAACAAAACTCAAGGAAAATGATGCCCTTACCTATAGGGTTACTGTAGAAGGTACGGGCAACTTACAACAGTTACAGGCATTCACATTAGATCTACCGCCTGACTGGGATGTATATGATCCTAAATCAAGTGATGCGCCGGGAGCAAAAACTTTTGAATATACCATCATCCCTAAAAAGATGGGTAAATATACCATCCCGGCCATTGATTTTTCTTATTTCGATATCAATTCAAGAAAGTACATTACTGATAAAACAAAGGAGTATGAGATCACTGTAGAAAAAGGAAATGGCACACCTTCCGGCGCAGGTTCGGGCCTGAGTAAGGAAGACGTAAAATTGCTGGGGCAGGATATACAATTCATCAAAACTTCTACAAGCGGATTACAGAAAGAGCCAAAGCCTTTTTATGGATCCATTCTGTTTTATATTTTAAGCATTTTACCTATTCCTCTTTTTGCATTTTTACTTTTATTCCGCAGGAAAAACGAAGACCGCAATGCCGACGTTATGGGAAGCCTCCGCAGGAAAGCAACCGGTATGGCGCGCAAGCGTTTGAAGAACGCGAAGGTATTCAAGGATAAAAATGACAAGGAAGGTTTTTACAACCAGGTATTGCTCGCGCTCTATGGTTATGTACAGAATAAGATCGGCATCCAGATGGCGGAAACATCCCGCACTACCATCAGTGAGGAACTGCAAAAACACGGTGCAAAACCGGAAGCCATTGATGAATTTATGAAACTCGTGGATAGCTGCGAGTATGCAAAATATGCACCATCCGCTGTAAGCAGTAACCTTGATGAAGTATACAACCATAGCGTGGAACTAATCAGTAATTTGGAGGAACAGTTAAGATGAAATTACGAATTACAAATTACGAATTACGAATGCCCCCTAGCCCCCTAAAGGGGGAAGTGCTCCGCACAGCTAGTGATAAATGGAAAGTCCCCTTTAGGGGATTTAGGGGTCAAACTTGGAAGATGTTAATAACCTTTTTATTCGTTCTCGCTTTTTCATTTTCAGCTTTTTCAAAAACTCCGGAGGAGCGAATGAAGGCAGGGAATGAGGCGTACCGCGTGAACCATTTCAAGGATGCCTCTGCGGAATATGAATCACTGTTGAAGGATGGATATGTTTCCGGGGAATTATTTTACAATCTCGGAAATACATATTATCGGATGAATAAATCCGCGAAAGCAATCTTGTATTATGAAAAGGCAAAATTGCTTTTACCACACGATGAAGCACTGGAAAATAATTTGAAAATGGCGAATCTTTCAGTGACAGATAAAATCGAAACACTACCGGAACTCGCCATTGTTTCTTTTTTTAAATCAATCATTTCATTCCACACTTCATCGGGATGGGCCTGGATATCAATTGTGCTTTTATGGCTTGCATTGTCTGGAGCGGCTCTTTATCTTTTTACTAAATCAATTGCCCTGCGGAAAACAGGATTTTATTCCGGCATACTTCTTCTTTTTATTTGCGTGGTTTGTTTTGTTTTCAGCCGCTACCGCCACGAAATGGAAGACCAGAAATTCGCGATTATATTCGCGGAAGTTTCTTATATTAAAACATCTCCTGAAGAAAACGGCAAGGATGCATTTTACCTGCATTCAGGAATGAAAGTGGAAGTTAAGGAAACCTTGGGCGACTGGATCAATATCCGCCTCTCCGACGGCAAAACCGGATGGATGAAGAAGGACGAAGTGGAGAATATTTAATGAGGTGATTTGCTGATGGGATAATGTAGCTCTGAATATGCTACAGAGTTGACACCTTTTAAACATGCCATTTCTTTAAGAA
>CAILMK010000497.1 GCA_903835275.1 uncultured bacterium
ATGAAAATGATTTCAGCAACGAAGCAATCCTGATAAAAGGAAGCCGAAAATTTGGATTTGAGCGCATCGCAAAAAGATTGCAAAACAAGGCGCATTCCACAGTGATGGAAATTAATCTGAATGCGCTTATACACAACCTGAATGTATACCGTTCTTATCTCAATCCGGGAGTGAAAGTAATGGCGATGGTAAAGGCTTCTTCCTATGGAAGCGGCGCGCACGAAATTGCAAACACATTACAACATCACAAGGTGGATTATCTTGCAGTGGCCTATGCAGATGAAGGAGTTTATTTACGTCAAAACGGATTACACTTACCAATCATGGTGATGAACCCTGAAGAATCAGCTTTTGAAAATATTTCAACACATCAACTGGAACCGGAAATATATTCTCTGAAATTATTTAAAGAATACGCTTCGTACGTAAAAAAACATTCGGGCAAAAATTATCCTATCCACTTGAAAATAGATTCAGGAATGCACCGTTTGGGATTTGAAGAATTCCAGATGGATGAATTAATCTCATTATTGAAAAATAATCCTGCGCTGCAAGTACGTTCCATATTCACACATCTTGCATCTACCGATGTTCCGGAGCATGATAATTTCACAAAAGAACAAATTGCATCCTTTGAAAAAATGCAATTAAAAATTTCTGCTGCACTGAATTACCCTGTGCTTTTGCACGCGTTAAATTCCGCAGGCATTACCCGTTTTCCGGAATCACAATTTGATATGGTGCGTCTTGGTATCGGAATGTATGGCATAGATCCACGAATGGAAATTGCTCAACAACTTGAAGCTGTCAGTAGCTTAAAGACACATATTTCACAGGTCAAGAAAATTCCTGCCGGAGTTTCCGTAGGATATTCACGCAAAGGAATCGCACAAAAGGATTCTGTGATCGGCACTATAGAAATTGGCTACGCTGACGGATTTCCGAGAATGCTCGGAAACGGAAAAGGAAAAGTTTTTGTAAATGGAAAAGAAGCACCTGTTATCGGAAGCGTGTGCATGGATATGTGCATGATTGACATTACAGGTATTGACGCTGCAGAAGGCGATGAAGTAATTATTTTCAATGAAGATTATCCTGTCCAAATCATGGCAGAAGCCATGGGAACAATTCCGTACGAAGTATTAACTTCTATTTCACAAAGAGTGAAAAGAGTTTATTACAAAGAGTGACGACGATTGTGGATTTCGTTCGCCGCGGCGAATACGATTGCGGATTTAAAACTCAAAGCCAGACAATTTACTATCATTACGCATACAAACATGCCATATCTTAAAGATATGGCATGTTTCCTTTTAAGTCTTCCGACTTGGAAGACCTGGAAGAGCAGCACCAATCAACTTTCCACCTAAAGAACTTTTTATTTGTCCGCCGTGGCAGACGTAATTCGTAATTTGTAATTTTTCCTGTTTACCTTTGCATTATGCTCATCATAGTACCCACCCCAATCGGAAACATGGAAGACATCACTCTTCGTGCTTTAAGCGCATTGAAGGAAGCTGATCTTATCCTTGCCGAAGACACCAGGGTAAGCAGGAAACTGCTGGCGCATTATGATATCCATACACCCCTGCGCGCCTTCCACATGCATAATGAACATGCAGTGGCAAAACAAATAGCTGAAGAGCTGCAGGGCGGCAAAAAATATTGCCTTGTATCCGACGCAGGTACTCCGGGTATATCCGATCCGGCATATCTTTTGGTAAAAAACTGCCTGGAGCTTGGAGTAAGCGTAGAATGCCTTCCCGGCGCCACCGCTTTCGTTCCCGCCTTGGTGAAATCAGGCTTACCTTCGGACAAATTTGTGTTTGAAGGTTTCCTTCCCCACAAAAAAGGGCGCAGTACGCGTTTGAAATTCCTAAGTGAAGAAGAGCGCACCATGATATTTTACGAATCGGTGCACAGAATACAGAAAACACTGGAACAATTTTGCGAAACTTTCGGCGTTGATAGAAGGGCTTCCGTTTCCCGTGAACTCACAAAAATATTTGAAGAAACCATCAACGGAACCTTGCAGGAAATCGTGGAACATTTTAAAACCGGAACTATAAAAGGAGAATTTGTCATTGTTGTTGAAGGGAAAAAATAGCGTACTAACCTACATGGGTTTGGTGATACTTAGTGCAGGAATACTGTACCTTGCATGGCCTCCTTTGCATTTGAACTTCCTTGTATTCCTCGGATTTATTCCCTTGCTGATGATGGAGGATGGACTTACCCGGCATTATCCAAAGTCCGGATTCCGAGTGTTTACCGTTGCCTTCTTTACATTTCTACTTTGGAATATTTTCACCACCTGGTGGATCTGGTACGCTTCCGCAGGCGGTGCCGTACTGGCTATTCTGTGCAATGCCCTGCTTATGTCCATCCCTGTGATGTGTTATCACAAAGTCAAGAAAAGACTTGCCAGAACGTACGCATATATTGCACTTGCCGTTTTCTGGATGGGTTTTGAATATTTTCACCTGAATTGGGAAGGCAATTGGCCCTGGCTCAACCTTGGCAATTGCTGGGCAGGTACGCCTGACTGGGTACAATGGTATGAATATACAGGAACATTTGGTGGCTCTTTATGGATATGGATAGTGAATATCCTTATCTATGACCTGATCAGGAACTTCAATACCGAAAAAACACGCAGCTATTACAAAATTGTTTCAATAACACTTTTGATAGGATTGCCGATAGTGATTTCCTACGCTATCAAGCCTACCAAATTTACAAGCATGAGTAAAAATGTAGTTGCGGTCCAACCAAACATAGATCCGTATGCAAAGTTTTCGGGAAGCTTTGAAGAACAGATCCAATCCCTGATACGCATCAGCGAAAAGGAAATTGATTCCAATACCTGCCTTGTTGTCTGGCCGGAAACTGCCATTTCTCAGGAAATCAACGAAAAAAATATTACTCAATATATTTCAATTCTTGAAGTACATAATTTCCTGAAAAGGCATCCAAAAGTAAAACTCATCAGCGGGCTAAATTCATACGCTGAATACACTGAGGAAAATAAAACTATCAGCGCGCATAAAGCCCCTCAAAAAGATATTTGGTACGATGTATTCAATGCAGGTATACTTATGGATACCGGATATCATTTTGAGGTATATCATAAAAGCCGACTCGTTCCCGGAGTGGAAGGCATTCCTTTTGAGCACGCATTCAGCTTTCTTGGGAAATTAGCCATAAACATGGGCGGCGGCGGTGGCAGTCTTGGTACACAGGCAGAACCTTCAGTCTTCAAGGTAACTGACAAAATTACAGCCGCTCCGGTTATCTGTTATGAGTCCATTTTTGGGGAATATATCTCAGAATATGTCCGCAAAGGGGCGAATGTCATCACCATTTTCACAAATGACGGCTGGTGGGGCAATACAGATGGCTATAAGCAACATGCTATGTATGCACAATTGCATGCCATTGAGGAACGAATGCTTATTGTTCGTGCCGCAAATACGGGAACTTCCTGCTTTATCCTTCCAAATGGGGAAATGACCAAAGCCACGACATGGTGGCAGGAAGCGGTGATAAAAAATGGCATTATCACCAATGATAAACCCACTTTTTACGGGCTTCATGGCGACCTGATTGGCAAAATAAGCCTTTGGGTGGGGCTTGTCTATTTTTGTTTCTTTCTAACGATCAGGGCTATAGCAAGGTTTTTTCGATGAAAATAGAAGTATTTCAAAAAATAAGTTATAAATTCGCATTCAAATGAACTTTGGCAGGACATTTGTAAAACACTAAACATAACAACAATTTAAATTTTACGCAAACACTTATGAAAAAGTTACTCATCGTTGCCGCTTTAGCTTTTGCCGGCATATCAACATCAGCTTTCGCTCAGGACAAAAAAGCCGACAAACCTGCTGGCGAACCCGCTATCCAGTTTATTGAAACTACTCATGACTTCGGACAAGTAGAAGAAGGGCCTGATTATACTCACGCCTTCAAATTCAAAAACACTGGTACTACTGACTTGATCATCAACAATGTAAATACCCCATGCGGTTGTACTTCTCCAGGTTGGAGCAAAGAACCGGTTAAGCCTGGTAAAACAGGTGAAATCACTGCTACTTTCCACTCTGCAGGTCGTTTAGGACAATTTACCAAGACCCTTAGTATCCAAACTAACATGGGCGATGGCAAAGACCAGTTCGTAACTATCCGTGGTGAAGTGAAGGAAAAAGGTTCCATGCCTGCTAAAGCCGGCGATGCAAAACCTGCTACCGACGCGAAGGCAAAAAAGCAATAAAATAGCTTTGCCATTGGCAGGAAGTCATCTCTGACTTCCATTTCGAAGAAATAATTCAAGACCTTCCGCGGTGAGAATCCGGAAGGTCTTGTAAATAATATCAAGCTTATGAAAACACTAAAATTGATTCTTGCCCTGGTAATTGCCACATGTTTCACCATGCAGGCACAAACCAAAAAGCCGGCACCTGCCGCCCAGGAAAGTACTTCCGGTAAAGGTGTCAAGAAAGACGGTCCATCTATTTCCTTTGAAAAGGATGAGTATGATTTCGGTAAAATTGAAAAGGGTAATATTGCCAAGTACCAGTTCAAGTTTACAAACACGGGTAAAGCACCCCTTGTCATTTCCAATGTGCGCCCATCCTGTGGATGTACTACGCCAAGCTGGAGCAAGGAACCTGTAGCACCGGGAGGGACCGGCTATATTGAGGCAGCATATAACTCCAATTCAGGTCATGGAACATTCACCAAGTCCATAACTGTGACTACGAATATCCCCGACCAAAGCAAGGTGCTTTATATAAAGGGTGAAGTGATCACTCCACTTTCAGAGGATCCAGCCAGGCAAACACCTGTCAGGTTACCGAATAATTAAAAATTGATGGCGTGAAAGCGCTATAAAGTTATATTGAAAAGGTATCCTATGGATGCCTTTTTTTATTGGTCGGAATCACTGATTAAACGGATTGAAAGATTTCACGGATTTTTCAAATTATAACTTGACAAGTTTGGTTACAGAAACACCATTTTCCGATTTTACCTTGAGCAAATAAATACCCTTCGGATAGCTTGCCATATCAATGTTGAATATTATTCCATTAATATCATTTTCACTGTATAAAACCTGTCCGTTTACATTTATGACTGTAACTTGTGAATTATTAAATTCACCATTTTCAAGCTGAACATTTACAATGCAATGCTGCTTGCAGGATTTGGGTACACTTTTAAATTAATTTGACCCGGCATATTTGCTGTTTCTATTCCATCGGGAACTGTCACTGAGCAAGTAAAATAGGAATGCGATGCATTTGTCCCGTTACCAAATTGCCCGTAAGTATTCCCTCCGGTCTCACACATTTCCTGCACATTGTATCTAAGGCCCAGACTATGCTCCCCATATACATAATTATTATATAACACCCCCTGGGCAGGTGATAGCATTTCCCAGTCTTTAGATGTTCCAATTAATTCAGGCGAATTTTTATGATTAGTTGAATGATCGCCAAGCTGGCCGTAGCTATCCCAT
>CAILMK010000498.1 GCA_903835275.1 uncultured bacterium
GAATGCGCATTGTTTGCGATGATAAAAAGGTAAGCGGGCCCTGTGCAAAACTAAGTGATGGTAATTCTGTGGATTTTGCTGCAATGATTGATACCATACGTCCTGTAATTACAGTAAATGTTCCCCCAAGTATGAGCTCCACGTATAAGGCTTACTTTGTGGCAAATGTACCAGTATCAGGATTTGATTCATCCATGGTAAAAATTACAAATGCTGTGATGAGTAACTTTAAACAACTTAGTCCCCGGACTTTTATCGCTGATATACGTCCGCAAATAAATCGATCCTGGATTTCTGTAAATATAGTTGCGGATACTTTTACGAGTGTAACCGGAATAAAGAATATTGCTTCTTCAGATTCCACATATTTCTTTCTCGGATTCAAGAATTATGATTTGAATGTGAAACCTCTTTCGAAATCAGTTACAAATGGAAATTACGGCGATAATTATGTGTTCAATCTTCCATACGGAACCAGAAAAGATTCATTGATTGCCAGCTTTACCCTTAGTGATACATCCATTGCCGATGTGAATTACATTCCGCAAACGAGCAATGTAACCATTAATAATTTTTCGAGCCCACTTGTATATAAAATTATAGCAAAGGACACAACTCTGTACATGATGGATACTGTAAGTGTACTTATTAATAAGGATACCGCGTGTACTATGCTCAATTATGCAATAAAATCCCCTGTAGCAATCGGAAAAATATCCGGAGATTCCATTTCAGTATTACTTCCGGTTGGGACGAATATAACAAGTCTTGTAGCAGATTATAAAACTGCGAATACAGCAAAAGTAAGTGTGAACGGAATTGCACAAGCCAGCGATACAACGGCAAATAGTTTCAGCAGTCCGGTGAATTATCTCGTAACGGCACAGGACACCAATTATCATAAAAATTATAATGTTTCCGTGAGCCTTGTTACATCTGCCGGAAATATTTTAAAGGATGGTAATGAATCAATAAATATTTATCCGACTCCTGTTAGTGATGTATTACACATTGAATTCAATTCTCCGGCAAAACATATTCGCCTGAATCTTTTTGATGAACAGGGTAAGTCTGTGCTGTCTAAGGAAGTTGACGGAGTCAAAAATGCAAACATTGACATGAGCTTGTTTCCAAGTGGAATTTATTCCTTGCATATTGAAGGACAAGATTTGAAGTACACAAGACAAGTTGTGAAGCAGTAAATTGATCTTCGGCTAAGCGCGGCGGAGTCCCCCTTTGAAGGGGGTAGGGGATGATGGGTTGGAAAAATAATTCGCAACTTAGTATTTTAATTATCATAGATATTTATTAAATTGCATGAGATTCTAAAAAATACAATAAAATATTAAATTGCAAAAAGGATATAATTATATGAAAACATCTTACGGTCTTATTTTACTGGTTTTTTTTAATTTAAGTTCAATTACGTTTCTTGCTGCCCAAAATAAGGGGCTTGAAATTGTGAAAACTGATTTAGAGAAAGCTCAACTATCAGGAAAAATCAAACAGATCAAACAGGAATATTATATTGCGCAAGAAAAATTCGGAGAAGTTGTGCTCGGTAAAAGAGATGGAACAACAACATATTCAGGAGAAAATACACTAACTATATTTGATGATAAAGGGTATAAAATTGAAGAAATTCAATATAAATCAGATAGTAGTTTAGAAAGGTATAAATGTAACGATGGAAAAGTAATCGAGATTTCAGATTATAAATCAGATGGAAGCTTAAAAAGGAAATACATAAATAAGTATGATGGGAATGGTCTTGAATTGGAATCAAATGAATATGGTATGGATGGAAATTTAACGGTACGAGTTACTTACAGTTATGATGATAAAGGTAATATGATCCAATCAGAGGGGTATAAATCTGATGGAGGTTTGACATCAAGATATAAAAATGAATGTGATAATAAGGGAAATATTTTGCAGAGAATTGGATATAAACCCGATGGGAGCCTAAATTCAAAATGGGTCTATTCATATGACGAGAATGGAAATATGGTAAAATCCAGTATTTATAATTTGGATGGAACAATAAAAAATCAATATAATTATAAATATGATGGGAAAAAGAACCTGATAGAAGAAGATAAATATCAATCAGATGTCACTTTGGAATATAGAGTCGTAAATAAATATGATGACAGGGGAAATCAAATCGAAGAAAGCAAGTTTAAGGCAGATGGCAGTTTGGATTATCAAAACACATGGAAATATGAATTTGATGCTCAAAATAACTGGACTAAAAAGTTTGTGTATAAAAATAATATTATTGGACATGTTTTTATTCGTGAGATAAGATATTACAATGAGAATCTTCAGCCACTGGTCAGTTCTCTTTTCATGAGTGAGGATACGAAAAATCTGGAACAGAGAAAAGAGGAAAACAAAAAGAAATTAGAAGAATTAAAGGGTATTCAAAAAGAAATAGCTGAAAAGGCGAATAGTAAAGAACATGTAAATGAGCCACCTGCCGGCTGTTCTGACTTGGAACTCATGGGGTCTTTTTCAACTGGTGTGCTTGATGTGAAAATATTTTATGCAAGAATTAGGAATAAGGCCACCTATTCAAAAAATGTTACTATTGAATATATGAATTTATATGGTAAAAGAGTGCAGATATCCTATGATGTAAAAGCTGGAGAAATAAAGGAATGCGAACTTACCACTATTTCAGGGACTGAACGTGCGCCTTTGAATATTCGAATTGCTGCGTGTTATTAACTCTCGAAACTTGTTCTCTAAAGACGCATGCTTCTAAAGGTTATTTTCAAGGACTGTGTACTGCCGTCTGTCGACATTTTTTCAAAAAAAATCACCAACTTGCGTAAAATTTCAATGTAATGCAGAACAACCAAATCATAGATCTCCGCAGTGATACCGTAACCCGTCCAACTCCGGGAATGCTGGAAGCCATGCTAAACGCAAAAGTAGGCGATGATGTTTTTGAAGACGATCCCACGGTGAATGAGCTTGAGAAAAAAGCAGCGTCCATGTTCGGGACGGAAGCAGCTATCTTCTGCGCTTCCGGTACCATGACCAACCAGATTGCCATCAAATGCCATACCCGTCCGGGCGATGAAGTGATCTGCGATAAGATGGCACATATCTATGCCTTTGAGGGTGGAGGAATAGCCTTTAATTCCGGTGCATCAGTGAAACTCATTGATGGCGATAGGGGCAGGATCAACGCAAAACAAGTCCGTGAAAGCATCCATCCCGATAATGTACATTTCCCGCGTACCAGCTTGGTGGCTGTTGAAAATACCATGAACAAGGGGGGAGGTTGCTGCTATAATTTTTCTTCCATCCTCGAAATAGCGGAAGTGTGCAAAGAAAACAAACTTGCTTATCATCTGGATGGGGCGCGCTTATTTAATGCGCTTGCAGTCACCAATGAAACTCCTGCGGATTACGGAAAAGTATTTGACAGCATTTCTATATGCCTTTCCAAGGGCTTGGGAGCTCCTGTGGGATCGCTTTTACTGGGGACAAAAGCATTTGTCCACCAGGCACGGCGGGTGCGCAAGGTAATGGGCGGTGGATGGAGGCAGGCGGGCTTTCTTGCCGCTGCCGGAGTGTATGCCCTGGATAATCATGTAGAGCGATTGAAGGAAGACCACAGACGTGCGAATGCCATATATACTATTCTCAAATCACAAAGCTATGTGGAGGATATTATGCCACAGGAAACGAATATAGTTATATTCAAACTGAACGATAAAATTTCTGCTGCCAATTTCCTGAAAAAACTGGAGGAAAATAATATTCGCGCTGCCACCACCGGACCAACAAGTATCCGATTCGTCATGCATCTGGATATTACGGATGGGATGGTGGAAAGAATGGAAGAAACGCTGAAGAAAATTACCCCATAAAGATGAATTAGAATGCTGACAAAAACCATACTTTTTCTATTCCCTTTCTTATGGAATTTATCAACGGCGAAGTCGTTACCATATATTGATACTTTGCGTAATAATTCCTACAAAAGTATTTCCAAAGATTCTATAGTAATTTCAGAGTATAATGATCATGAGGTTTCTGAAAATGATTACCTAAGTGGTAAATTTTTCGCAATCCAGGAGAAAAGAGTAGCAGAAGCTACCCAGCCTTATATGTTATCTCGTAACCGTAAAATTCATATTATAAATGATTATTATTTGTGGAATTTCCAGATAGATCAGGGATGGGGAAATGATGAGCATGGAGGATATGATGGCTGGGATGATTTTATGATATGTAAAGATAAGAAGATCATTTTCTTTGGAGTCAGATATTATCACGAAGGAAGTGGATGGATATCTATAGATAAAATGCTAAAAGATAGTGTAAAATGTACGGAAAATAATAGGTTTTGGCGAAGTTATGACGACTTCAATGTTCCTTATAAACAGTATAAGCGAGAGAAAATAAGGGAAGTCTTCTATAGATATTATTACTGTAACAAAGGCTTTATGAATGAACTGACAGATAAATATTTTGCTATTTATCATTACAGACCGGGGCTTAAGGAATTTGTTAATGATACAGTAAATTTCATCGATGCTCCGAAAGATCAGTGGGATTCAATAAATAGAAATTATTTGAAATACAAAGAAACTCTTACTACCAAAGATACAATTACTTTGCATAGGTGGTTGAGATCGCCTACGATTCAATTTCAGTTGTATGCAATAAAAGGATTAAGGGAACTTGCCGAACGCGGCTATAAATTAAACACTGAAGAAAAGGGCTTGTTAAAAATTATATCTGAACGTTTAAAGAGAATTCTTGTGGTCAAGAATGAATTTGTTGATACAGATGGAGACTGGGATGCATTTCGAACAAATATTAAGACAGCATTGAATCGAGCTGCCCTTCTTAAATAGCCTGAATTTTTATTTGGCTACCGCGAGGGCATTGCCGAAAGATTCGTCCCTACATTAGCTCAATTTAGTCATGATAGATTTGTGATTATTCATTTGCACATTATCCTATTAGCAAATTATCACATTAAGAATGCTCTTCGTTATAATAGAATTTATAATATTTTCTACCGTCATGATCCACTCCTTTTTCTACCATTTCCCTCCTGCCATGGATGTAGATACTGAAATTTTTATCAAGTTTTACAACGCTTTTGAAAATACCTGATTCCTTTTTTACAGCTGCGCCTGAAATGGAAAAATCGTCTTCCAGGTCTATACCGCGTTCGTCAGAAAAATCAGATTTATATTTCTGGAAAGATTCCACTACTGCGCTGTCATTAAAGACTTGTTTCGCAAAACTCCTTTCATCAAATCGCTCATTATTTTTAAAATAATCCTTGCTGCGATTGAGGTAATCTGCCTGGTCAACAGGGCTGACCTCAAAATCTTCCGACATACGCTCGCTGATAAATGATTTCGTCAGGCCCATGAAGTTTTTGGTGCTATGGAAATCATCTGCCATTGGTTCCAGTTGCAGGAAATCATTTTTCCAAAAAGATGCTTCACTGCCTCTTCCCGCTTTATCAACGATCTGTACTTTGTAGCCTTTGTCCTTATTGGTATTGAATATCAGGCAACCTTTATCCAATTTATCAATATTGATTCCGTCAATTCCCTTAATAGAAAATCCTTCTGCTTCGCGATCCAGTTTGATGAAAGGATCGAGGGTTTCGCACTTGAAAATACCTATGGCATCCATCATTTCGTCTTCCAGAATTATTTCCGGAAAATACGCTACAAAAAGTTCCCCGTCCTTGATATTCGGGTGTGTTGAATTTTCATAGAGAAAATCAGCGATCTTGATAGATTGCAAGTGCAGGCTGGAACCGTTATCAAATACTTCTTTTGCGGCAAGAAAAACCTCATTGCTTTTGGTACCGGCAAAACAAAAGTATTCCGGACTATGAAAACTTGTCATGAAGTATTTCAGTAATAAGTCATGTACGTTTTCATCAAGCGCGATTGCTTTTTTGGAAAGAAATAATTCCTGCTCATTGGTTTTGTTGCCCACAAAATGAACGGAAAGAGATGCTATTTGAGTATTTGAATAATCAATCATAAGAAAGCAAATTTACAAAGGCGCAAGTCAGGGAATTGCAATGTTGAAAAATTTAAAAAAGTGTGGATAAGATATCGCGAAGGCGGATCAGGATATGTTATCCTGATCCGGGAGCCTTGGATATTTTATCCAATTGGGATTGAATTCGCCGCGGCGAACCAGGCTCAATGGTTCGGATAAAATATATCCGAACCAGCTTTAAGACAGTGATAAGTAGAAAGTCCCCTTCAGGGGATTTAGGGGTTAACCGTGGACTGTGGACCATCTTTCGCAAACTTTAGTTGCGCAACGATGATCACGCTCACTATCACCAGCAAGGCCCAGGAACTAAGTTTCTGAATCTGCACTACCTGCCAGCCATTGTGTTGATAGGCATATTGCCAGGCACCGAGGAAGGTAGCGATATTTTCCGCAAACCAGATAAAAAGTCCAATGAGCAAGAAAGCCAAAGGCATCGGCATATTTCTTTGCGGACCGTTATTGGTAAAATACGCCTTTGTACGAAAGAAAATAATCAGGATAAGGCCTGTTAGCACCCAGCGGAAATCGTAGATATAATAATTGGTAAAGAAGTTCAGGTAGATGCAAATCGCCAATGGCAACGATAAATACACCGGAGGCCAGTTGACCATTTTCAGATTAAATCTCCTCCACGACTGGCAAATATAGCTCGCAACGCTTGCATACATGAATCCGCTGTAAAGGGGAACACCTGCGATTTTTGTCAATCCCTGTTCAGGATAAGTCCAGCAACCATGGTTTACCTTGAAGATTTCCATTCCCAAACCCAACAAGTGAAAAAGAGTGATTACCTTTACTTCATCCCATGTTTCCAGTTTTGTAAAATACATGATGGCCTGCATGCCGAGGCAAAGAATCAATAACAGATCATACCTATGTAATCCGGGAATATGTATCAAATGGCTTACCCACAGCATTACAAAAATATATACCGGAAAAATACATGATAGTGCGTTGTGGTAGGCAAAAGCAAAGAGCTCTGTTAGCCATTGTTGTGGCTTGGGATGATCTTCGCGATATGCTAATAGTTCGGGCACGATTTTTTTATATGAGCTTTGCAATTGTGAAAACTGTAGCGCTTCCCAATACAAATCCACTTACTACTTCTGAAATTGTGTGGGACTTAGAGGTGACTCTTTGTATCAAAACCAATATTGCGAAAATAAGCAAAGTACAAAAGACAATTACATGGGAAAGTGATTTGTCATTAAATATTCCCATAATTAAAATTGGAGTTATAACTCCGATTCCCATTCCATGCATACTGATTTTGTAAAATAAATTAATCAACCATAGGGAACCCAGTCCTATTATAGTCACAGCAAGAAAAATCACAAAAATAGGCATGATTTCGTCGTCACCTTTAAAAAGCTCTTTCAGTGCAAAAAAACAGACTATGTATGAGGTGATTGTTATTCCTATGGGAAGGGATCTTTTTTTTCTATCACTCAAATTAAGATCATGAGTTAGAAAATAGACGGAAAGAACAGGAATCAGAACTGTAAACAAAAATACAAGACCGTTGAAAGCAAGAAGTTCTGTATCTACTAAAAAAGTACTGTTTGATTCAATAATCGGTTTTAAGTAGATTACTAGTGTCAGATACCAGATATAAAATATCGGATGGTATATTACAGCAAGTATTTTTCCGGCTTTATTTATCATGGATGGGTTATGTGTTTTTTGAGTTTATCTGTTGCGCTGGCAATCCCGCACGGGACTGAATGACAAAAACCCCTCCGCCCTTCTCCCGAATGTCTCGGGACTAAAAACAGGGGAGGAGGCGCTTCGCGCATTTAGTACCATTAGCAAAATCCAATCCATCATTTAATCCAACGAATCCGTCCGCCGCGGCGGACAGACAAAAAATCCGCAATTTTCCGTGGACGGTGGTCTGTCGTCTGTGGACTGAGTTTAAATTTCCTTCCTCAATCTTGCCACTTGTATGCCCAGTTGCTCGCGGTATTTTGCTACAGTGCGACGGGCTATGTTATATCCTTTTTCATTCAGCATGTCCGTTAGCTTTTCATCCGTCAGCGGACGCTTTTTACTTTCGCCGGAAATCATTTCCAATAATATTGCCTTTACTTCTTTGTTGGAAACTTCCTCGCCGCTTTCGGTTTGTATTCCTTCGGAGAAAAAATCCTTCAAGGAAAAAATTCCGAAATCAGTCTGCACATATTTGCTGTTTGCAACACGGGAAACAGTAGAAATATCCATGCCAATTTTATCAGCAATATCTTTCAGGATCATCGGTTGCAATTTTTCAATGTCCCCGTTGTTGAAAAATTCCCGCTGGAATTCAACGATGGTTTTCATGGTTTGAAGCAAAGTATTCTGGCGTTGCTTGATGGCTTCTATAAACCATTTTGCCCCGTCCAGTTTTTGCTTGATGAATTGTACCTGTTTTTTTAGTTGCGTATTTTTCGCGTCTTCCTTATATCCACGTAAAGTGTCCTGGTAATTTTTACTGACCCTTAGTTCCGGTGCATTCCGGCTATTAAGTGTCACAGATATTTCGCCATCCTGGGACGTGACGATAAAATCAGGGATAATATATTGGGTTTTTACGTTTATCTGCGCCTCACCCGGTTTCGGATCAAGATGCGTGATAAGGTCAAGTACATCCTTGAGTTTTTCACGGTCTATCTTCAGGGATTTCATCAGCTTATCATAGTGCTTCTTGGCAAGGTCCTCCATGTATTGCTCAATCACACGGATGGCAAGCTTTACATTTTCATCCTTTTTATTTTTACCTTTCAGTTGCAGAACAAGACATTCTTCCAGGTTGCGTGCGCCGATTCCGGGAGGATCAAACGACTGTATAATATGGAGGACTTTCTCAAGTTCCTTTTCGTCTGTCTGGATCTGGTTGAGGAAAGCAAGATCGTACGCAATGTTTTTTAACGGCCTGCGCATATAGCCGTCTTCCTCTATCATTCCAATTAAATGGAGTCCAAGTTCCTTTTCCCTTTCCGTGAGGTGCTGGGCATCCAGTTGCTCCTGAAGGGTTTCGTACAGGGTATTTCCCTGGGCAAAAGGCATTTCCTTATGGTCCTCATTCGGATCCGAATCCTGGAAGGACGAGTAATTATCCACGTCATCGCCGCCAAGGTATTCGTTCAGGTCTTCTTCAAAGTTTTCATTTTCAAAGCTTTCCTCTTCATCCCCGCCAAATTCCTCGGTATCAGTAGCCGTATCGGTGTTGCCGTCAAAATTCTCTTCGAAATTATCCGCAGCTTCCTGTGCCGCCCCATCCTGAATCTCTGTTTCCAGAGCTGGATTCTCTGTTAATTCCTCGTCCACACGCTTCTCAAACTCCGTGGTATTCAACTGAAGCAGTTGCACGAACTGGATCTGCTGCGGTGACAGCTTTTGAAGCAGTTTCTGGTTCAGTCCTTGTTTTAGCATTTTCTAACTATTTTTGCAGTAATATTTGTATTACGGTATATTTACCAAGCCTACAAATTTAAACGTTATTATGGCAATTTGCCAAGAAAAAGGACAACGAAATGATACAACTTACAAGGGATTTTATCCGTATTGAAGAACTTTCAAAATATGAAGGTAAGGAAGTTACACTGCAGGGCTGGGTGCAAAACCGCCGTGACAGCAAGGGAATTGTATTCCTGATCCTGCGCGATGGGAGCGGCTTTCTGCAATGTGTGGCCTTACAGGAAAAGATTGGGGATGAGTCCTTCGAGGAAGCCAAAAGGCTGGGTCTTGAAAGCTCCATCCGCCTGCATGGATTGGTTAAAAAGGACGAAAAACAGATAGGAGGCTACGAACTTGAGGTCAGCAAACTGGAGGTATTTACAGCCGCTGAAGATTATCCTATCGGGAAAAAAGAGCATGGCGTGGATTTCCTGATGGACCACCGTCACCTGTGGCTGCGCTCCAAAAGGCAGTGGGCAATCATGCGCATCCGTAACACTGTTATATTCTCAATACACGAATTCTTCCAGCAAAACGGTTTCATGGAAATGGATGCCCCGATCTTTACAGGCAATGCCTGCGAAGGGACGTCCAACTTATTTGAGACAAACTTTTTCGAAGAACCTGCCTACCTGAGCCAGAGCGGTCAGCTGTATGGCGAAGCCATGGCAATGGCAATGGGCAAGATATATACTTTCGGTCCAACCTTCCGTGC
>CAILMK010000499.1 GCA_903835275.1 uncultured bacterium
GAAATTTAAACGCTAAAATTATGAATCAGGAAAATCAGCCTAAGAAAAATGCAGAGTTCGGTCAACAAGTGTTGGATAGTATCTCTGAGCAGCACATTGAAGAAGAAATCAGTAAAATGATACGATTCCTCAAAGAAATAAGAAAGTAAAGACGAAGGTGCCGGGCACCTTAAAGATATTGTTTGTTTTCATGTGTGTTATAATAGTTTCAAAAGGGCGGAGTAGTTAACCGCCCTTTTTGATTTTCAGGGGTTTTTCATATTCCGGCAAATATTATCTTTGCTTAATGAAAAACAAACTATTCAAATTTCTTCCAGTCCTAATTTTACTCCCCTTTATTTTTTCTTTTTCACCAAAAGGCCAGATGGATAGTTTTATATTCTGGGATAAGGATATCAAGCTGAAATGGAAATATTTCGAGCAGAATCCTAAAAAAGCAGAAGGGCCGCTTAGGGAGGCAAGTACCTATGCAGGGGAAGCTTATAAATGTATTACCGATGGTGAAAAGATTACCAGTATTTTATTGATCTGTTATTTTGATAAGAGCAGATCCTATGTTTATAAAAAAAGTGATGAGAACCTGAAGCATGAACAATTACATTTTGACCGGGAGGAAACCTGGGCACGTACCATGCGTAAGGAAATGTCGGAATATATGAAGATGCATCCCGATGCAAAAGTAAGTGACATGGATTCAATTTATCATGCTGTTTTTGCCAGGGATGATGTTGACCAGGCTACCTATGATAGCGAAACCGAGCATGGTGCCAATACTGCAGAACAGGCTAAATGGGAGAAAAAGATAGAGGATGAACTTCATGCCATGGATGAATGGGCTACCACTGATGGTGTAGTTTTAAATCCCGGATTGAAATAGTTAAACAAACCAAGGCATTGTTAGGTATCTTCAACAACAGGAAAGTAATTAGTGCGGATCTTACAAAACAGATTCTGCATAACAGGGTTTCGCCATTGTTGGCAGAAGCCGGGTTAAGATGGAATGGTTCTTATTTATGGTTCGGAGATTCAAAAAATGGAATAAGAAAAGTAGTTAGATATTCCTTATTAAAGGGCGCTTCAGCCACATTAGAATGGGGTGTATGTCTTGATTTTGTTCCAAAAATTTCTTCCAGCACTATTCGATGGAGCCGTACTGAGAAATCTGTTGAATTTCATTTGTTTGAATCGCCGATAAGATTTGATGATAGCGAAATGTATAAGGACTATGAGCTTGTCACGCATTTTGGAAAGAGTAAATTTGAAAAGTCGCTAAATAAACATTTGGCGATACGCAAGGAAATATTTAAATGGTTTCAGAATGCAGATAGCGTTGATGGACTTATCGGAATTGCAAAAAATCAAATTGGACAGATAGAAAATTATGGGGTTCATTCCCCAAATCCAAAATTTGTATTGGCATTTCTTTTAGCTAAAACAAATAAATTGAAAGAGTCCTTGGAACTGATGGATAGTTTAAATCTTAGTGCTTCACTAAAACCAAAAATTATAAAGCTTCTTGAAAATTAGCCGGATTGTTTATAGTTGTTCAGCCCTCTCTTAAAGGAGAGGGCGCGCGAAGCGGTATTTACTGCACCACCAAAGTCCTGCTAAGTTTTTCCTTGTCGTTATGGATGCTGACATAATAAATCCCTTTTGTAAGGGATGGCATCCGGATTTGTAAATTGTTTATTCCTGAAGATATTTTTTCTGAGCGTCCTGGAAGTACAAGTTTGCCTTCATCACTCAGGATTTCAATCGTAATGTTTTCGCTTTTTTCATCTTCTATACCAATAGTTAGAACATCTGAATTGGATAGTGGATTAGGATACAATTTAAATGATCCGTACTTTAATGAAGTGTTTGCAGTATTTTCTATTCCTGTTACCTGTCCTGCTGAATTGACAGTTGTAGTGTACATACCACCACCATAAGTGGCAATGGCAACATATCCGTCAGAAATTCTTGTATCAATCATGGTAACGATATTATTGGCAATCCCACCGGAATCCTGTTGCGTCCAGATGGTGCTACTGCCATTGAGTGAATCACTGGTATATAATCCTGTACTGGTACCAATAAAGTAAACATATTTACCACCAACGGGTAATATGGAAGCCCAGCGGCAGGAGGGGCCATTACCTGTACCATCGGGAAATTGCTCAAGGTTGGCAGAAACATCCGTCCATGTTTTTCCTGCATCCGAAGTATAAAATAGGCTGGGGATACTGTAGTTTGAGAAAACTACAAGCATTTCATCAGCATTTGTCGGAGACATGGCGATGCTGTTGATGTAACCGCCTGCAGGAAAATTTGTCCCTGTTATTGTTGTTGTTTTCGGGCTTGCACTGCTCGCATTGTCAATTCTATATAAGCTTCCGCGTGCAGAAGCGCAAACCAATCTATCGCCGGGGCTGATGGAGACTGAAAGAGCGCTCACTGTGGTATCAAGCGTTGTTAAAGTTGTCCATCCGGTGGTCACATTTTTGGATGGGATCTTATTCTGGAGGGCATATTGCGTAACATCATTATTAATCAGAACATCGAAACCTCTGACATAGTACATCCTTTTTTGATTATTGGGATCTATGGTGTATGGATTTACAAACAATGCAGTGGAATTTGCAGGATCCAGGCGCGCCCATTTGTATGGAGCGTTAGCGCTATTAAGTTGAATGCGGTAAACAATGCCATTTTGTGCAGAGATATAATAATCTTTTGCATTGTTGGCAATAAAGCAATAGCAACCGTCACTGCTGCCTAATTTATCCCAGTTAGATTGCAGATAAGTGGTATCACAAAAATAAGTGCCATTGTCCTGTAATCCGCCGATAATTCTGGTATCGCCTGATGAATCATGATTGGTAGCCGCGGAATAAAATTGTGTAGTAAGGTATCCGTGGTTCAAGGGTATCCATGTTATTTGCCCGGTATCAGTATTATTATCCGTCCTGAAAATTCCTCCGTCACATCCGGAAAGCATTTTATCGGGATTGGAGGGATAAAATACCAGTGCATGCTGGTCAGGATGATGGTTTGGATAGTCGTGATATCCGGGTCCTGAAGTAACTACATTATATCCTCCAATAACCTTGAAGTTCTTTGTAGTGCTGAATGCATCGGTAGAACGGTATAGGTTGGTTGCCCCGATAAAAACCGTATTGCTGTCGCCGGGTTTTACTTTGATGACTACATTGGAGCCATTCTGTGTATTAACACTTCCGAACTGGCTATTATCGGAAGGTAAATTGCCCGTTAAATCAGTCCATACTCCATTCGAGCCGCTTCCATCTCCTGTGATGTACCTGTATTTCCATAAACTCGCCCAGTCACCATTGTTGAATTGTTTTCCGTAATTAGGAGTATTGCCAAAAATATAAAGAGTATTTTCATTATTCGGATCTATACACAGGGTCATACTTCCATATGTAGACGGGAAGGAAGAAGGAGTAATGTTTGTATAATTAGTGCCGTCAGTAGAGCGGAAAATTCCTGGTTTTTTGCCTGAAGAACTTCGGTAAATATAAATTATACCTGTACTTGTTACCGCAAGATCTGTATATCCAGAATGTGTATTGTTTTGCGGCAGCCAGGTCTTACCATCATCTGTGCTTTTATTGATCTCGCCGAAAATAGCTGCATATAGAATGTTCTTGTTAGTATCTATACCCAGGTTAAAAATATAATCGAAATCGGATTTGAATGACTGGGGTTCATTATAACCGGTACCGGCAAGCTTAGACCATGTTTTCCCGCTATCAATTGATTTCAGGATCCCATTTCCGAGATATCTTGGATTCCTTCCTCCTGTGGTCAGGTTTCCGAAATTTTCCCCGGTACCGGCATACCAGATATTTCTTTTCCCACGCGTTTTATTCTGGAGTATACAGGAAATATTTATTTCCTGTATTGGATCCGTAACCCTTTTCCAGGTGATTCCTGAATCAATACTTCTCCATATGCCGCCTGTAGCACCGCCTGCAAGAATCACTTTCTCATTCGTAATGTCTATCCCGATTGCAAGCGTACGACCGCCTACATTCCAGGGGCCGCGTTGTTGCCATATTGCTCCCGTCTTGCTCATGGAATTTCCGAATGAAATATTTACAGGCAGCGTAGCTGCAAAAGCCAATTCTTTTTCGCGTATATGATATGGAATTTGCCCTGTGGCAGGATCAGCGAGCAGGCGCTGTTCGTACGCATTGCGGGCTTGCAGGTCCTCATCATCTCCTTCGGATCTGGAGAATAATTTTGAATTTCTGTATGAACATGATTGTAGAATAATACTTGCTAGGCAGGTAATGCCAAGGATCAGCGCACTTCTTTTCATATAAATAATTTTACTCAACCGGGTAATAGCCTGAAAAAATCAAATACAAATTTCGTTTTTCAAATACGAAAATAATAAAATTTAATAAGTATGCGTCAGCGTAATCATACAAGATCATCTACTGTACCACCAAAGTCCTGCTTAATTTTTCTTCGCTATTTTGGATGGTGACATAATAAATTCCTTTTGGCAATGCCATCATTGGTATCTGAATAGTATTTATTCCGGAATTTAATTTTTCAGAACGTTTTGAAATAACGGATTTTCCTTCTTCATTCAGGAGATCAAGATAGATGGATTCGCTCTTTTCATCTTCAATGGAAATATTGAGGGCGTCGCCTTTTAATATGGGATCAGGATATATTTTGAAGGATTTATACTTGATAGAGCTATGTCCTTTATCTATTCCAGCCACCTGGTTCAGCGCAGTAATATTCGCACTGAAAACTCCACCACCATAGGTTGAAATTGCCACAAACCCATCAGAATTCCTGGTATCAATCATCGTTACTATGTTATTGGTAATACCCATGGAATCCTGCTGTATCCATGTGGTGCTGCCTCCATTTAATGAATCGCAGCTATACAATCCGGTGCTGGTTCCAATCAGGTAGACAGGTTTATTTTGTACTGTCATAATGGAGCCCCATCTGCACGAAGGACCATTACCTGAGCCGTCAGAAAACTGTTCCAGATTCCCGGAAATATCTGTCCATGTTGTTCCGGCATCAGTTGTGTAAAAAAGACTTGGAATATCATAGTTTGAAAAAACAACAATCATTTCATCCGGGTTCTGGGGAGAAATGGCAATGCTGTTTATATAAGCTCCAAGGGGGAAATTCGTACCGGTAATGGTTGTTATTTTCCGGGTGGAAGCGTTGCTTGCATTATCCATACGGAATAAAGTTGCCTTGCCTGTTCCGTAAACGAGCCGGTCGGAAGGAGATATTGTAAGTGCACTTATAAGTGTATCCGCACTTCCTGCATAACTCCAGCCAAGAAAAGCCACCGAAGTTGGAAGCTGGCTCTGAAGAGGAATTTGTGTTACATCATCATTCACCAATATGCTATACCCGTCAACATAATACATTCTTTTTTCATTTTTAGGATCCACGGCAAACGGATTCACGAATTGCCTGTTAATACTGGAGGGGTCAAGCCTGGCCCATAAATTCGGATTTCCGTTTTTATCCAGTTGGGTTCTTATAATTTGTCCGTATTGTGAGGAAACATAATAATCTTTTCCATTATTAGCAATATAGCTAAAGCATCCGTCGCTTTTTCCGACCATGTTCCAGGAAGCCTGCCCGTTATTGGAATTACTCATATAGGAGCCGTTATCCTGAAGTCCACCCACTACCTGGTTATCCCCGGCTGAATCATGATTAATGCCAATGGAATAAAACTGCGTTGTGATGAATCCGCGGTTTAATGGTGTCCAGATTATGGAATCGGTATTGTCATTATTCCTGAATATTCCTCCATCGCAGCCGGAGAGCATTTTATTAGGATTGGATGGATAAAAAACCAGGGCGTGCTGGTCCGGATGATGATTAGGATATAGCTGGTAATTTACACCGGATGTACTGATGTCGTATCCTCCGATCACCTTGTAATTTTTTAATGTACTGAAGGCATCAGTAGAGCGATATAGATTAGTGCCTCCAAGGAAAACCGTATTGCTGTCCCCGGGTTTTACCTTCACAATAATATTGTATCCATACTGTGTATTGAAACTTCCTAATTCAGTATTATCAGAAGGGAGATTGTTGGATATGTCCGTCCAAATGCCATTTGTTCCGCTGCCGTCACCGCTTACGTACCTGTATTTCCAAAAGCTTGCATAGTCGCCGGTGTTTGCAAAATATTTGCCCTGCCCCGGCGTATTCCCCATGATGTATAAAGTGTTTTCATTATTAGGGTCAATACACATTGTCATAGCTTCGTAGTATGTGGGAAATGATGATGGAGTAATGTTAGTAAAATTAATTCCATCTACAGAACGGTAAATTCCCGGAATAGTACCGAAGCAACTACGGTATGCATATACAATTCCTGTACTTGTTACGGCTACGTCTGTATAATAGGAGTATGTATTTTTCTGGCCGAACCAGGTTATTCCGTCATCAGTACTTCTGTTTATTTCTCCGTGCATGGCGGCGTATAAAATATCGTGTACAGTATCAATGGCAAGGTTATAAATAAAATCAAAATCGGATATTTGTGACTGTGGATGGTAATCGCTGGTTGCAGCAAGTTTGGACCATGTTTTACCGCTGTCTAGCGATCTTAAAATTCCGTTTCCAAGAAAGTATGCACTTGATGTACCTCCTGAACCGCTGCCGAAATCTTCGCCGGTTCCTGCATACCAGATATTATTTTTTCCGAGTGAAGTATTTTGGATAATGCACGATATATTTATATCCTGCATGGTGTCACTTACTTTTTTCCACGTCATTCCGGAGTCAATACTTCTCCAGATGCCACCGGTAACACCTCCTGCAATAATTATATTTTCATTGGTGATATCTATTCCTATGGCACGGGTACGTCCCCCAACATTCCATGGCTCCCGGCTTTTCCAGGTCAAACCGTTTTTATCCATCGTATTTCCTAAAGAAGAATTTACAGGAAGGGTAGCTGCAAAAGCCAGTTCTTTTTTGCGAATGTGATAAGGAATTTGTTTAGTGGTTGGATCAGCGAGCATCCGCTGTTCGTACAAGCTGCGCGCTTTTATATCTTCATCTTCTCCTTCAGACTTGGAGATCATTTTTGAATTTCTGTACGAACATGATTGCAGTGCCAGTGATGCAATACTTACAAAAATGAGAAGAATGGATCTGTTTTTCATTTTGATGATTTATTTACTGTGTATTTATACCACCTTTACTTCTATCTTGCGGTACTTGTTCCTGTATTCAATTGGTGATATTCCGGTAA
>CAILMK010000500.1 GCA_903835275.1 uncultured bacterium
GCTGATTCTAATTTATTGCGATATAATAGTGATGGGTCATTAGATACAAGTTTTAATTATACAGGAAAAGTATTCATGTCCCATACCATTGCGAATGCTGTAGCCGTTCAGTCCGACCAAAAAATCCTTGTAGCCGGCAATGGGGATTCAGTAAATAACACTTTTTTTGTATGCCTGAGATTTAATCCGAATGGATCCATTGACACAAGCTTTAATGGTGGAAAAACAAAAACGTATTTCATTGGATTCAAAAATGTTTTCTGTAATTCTATAGGGATCCAGGACAATGGGAGAATACTTTTAGGAGGTGATATATACTATTCCTATGCCCTTGCAAGGTATCTGCCAAACGGGAAAATTGATACGAGCTTTGGCATAATGGGACAGGATACTATTTCGTACGATCCTATAAGTTATGGGAACTTCTATGTAACCCGCAAGCCCAAAATATTGCTTCAGAAAGACAAAAAAATAGTTATGGTGGGTGGAGGAGAACTATGGAATGACCCGCAATATTTTATATGGCAAATATTTTTAGTACGTTTTGATTCAAGCGGAAACAGGGATGTCAACTTCAATAGCAATGCACGGAAAAACGGAACAGAACGATACTGCAAATTTTACTCAGCCGTAATGCAGAATGATGACCGGCTTATTTTAACAGGTACCAATGAAAATGATGCAGGTCATTTCTTATACCGTAATGATACAGATGGAACCCTTGACACCTCGTATGCTAAAAAATCTTTTACTGCACCCAAAGGATTTAATCTTGATGATCGTGACTTATCTTCCGATTTAATTATTCAAAGAGATGGAAAGATTCTAACCGCGATGAGTCATAACACTACCAAAACACTAAAAGAAGATTTCACGCTTTTGCGCTTAACGCCCAATGGAGAACTTGATTCAACATTTGATTCGACCGGAATTATTTCCACTGACTTCAATAATGATGATGACTATCTTTCCAGTATGATCGCACAAAAAGACAACAAAATTATTCTTGCAGGACATACTGATAGCGCCATTTCACTCGCACGGTATTTTAATGTCGGTATCACAAGCGGCACTATCAACTTCTCCCAACAAAAACAAAATCCACTCACCTTCCCGAATCCAATACACGATGAAGCAATGCTGCAATACACGCTTGAAAAAGAAGAAAGAATTTCCATCAATGCGTATGATATAAATGGACGAATTGCAAAAACAATCCTCAGCAATCAAGCGCAATCAGCAGGAATACAAAAACAGCAAATGAATTTGGCGGATTTGAAATCAGGGACTTATATCATCTGCATTTCAAATGGAGACGGGAATATGGAAGTGAAAATTGTTAAGGAGTAAGAAAATGAAAAAGACAATTATTATCGTATTGGTATTATTTGGGATTCAAACCTTAAATGCACAGACTACATACCTGGATTCCAGCTTTGGCATCAACGGTAAAGTTGTTATTCCTGTTGCAGGCTATTCAAAGGGTTCCGTGGCAACTGCAATCAAAACCACTCTGCAACCCAATGGCAATGTCCTGGTTTTTGCAAGGGTACTTGACTACAAAAAAAATAATTTTCATGACACGCTTTTACGCACTGACCGATATGGCAAATTAGATACTGCCTTTGACAATAAAATAAATAGGTCAATTACCCGTATTCTTGTGGATGCCATATCCCAGGCGGATAACAAGATTGTAATTTGTACCCGGCTAACAGTTTCACTTTTGCAGTATGCAACTATAGAAAGACTGAATCAGGATGGCTCTGATGATACGGTTTTTAACAAAACTGTAGTTCCGTTCCCTTATAGTTACGGGGATGCACTCAAGCTAACCATGCAGGATGATGGAAAAATACTTTTGGCAGGTGGTGCAGGCGGTTTCATAATCAGACGGTATCTAAGCACGGGGAAAATTGATAGTACATTCGGAACCAATGGTCAAACTTCCATAAGCTGTAATTGCTCATGGACCTATTATGGACATGCCAATTCAGTCATCATCCAACAGGATAAAAAAATCCTGATGATTGAAGGAGGGTATTGTGTTATGGATCCGGTAGGATATGGAGGGGACAAATTCTTCATGGCGAGGGTAGACAGCTCAGGAAAAAAGGATCCTGCATTTATTGTAAAAGCCAATACCATCTGGCCTAATGTGCTGGGAGAAGATATACCTGGGACAACTGTCAACGGAGCAATTTACACTACACCATATTACTCTTCCAACTCTTCCGGAAGCAACAGTGATACGATGTTATCTTTAAGCGCCTATAACCCTGATGGAGTATTGCGCAAGGAATATGACTCCATAAACCTGCATTTTTCTCCTACTTCAATCATGGCGCAAAATAACAAATTATTACTCGGAGGTTATTCAGATTCCTCCACCTTTGAAATAGCACGTTATGATACACTGGGGAAACCAGATTCATCATTTAATAATACAGGGAGAGTAACAACCAGGTTTACTCCCTCATCAAATGATTATGCATTTTCAATGGCTATACAACCTGATGGAAAAATAATCCTTGGTGGATCATCAGATACGAGTATAGCATTGGCAAGATATACTAATGCATCCATTGTCACCGGCACAATAAACTTCTCTCAGAAAAAACAAAAACTGCTCATCTTTCCGAACCCAATCCATGATGAAGCAACGCTTCAATACACACTGGAAAAAGAGGAACAGATTTCTATTAATGTCTATGATATAACAGGACGCATTGTGAAAACCATTCTTAGCAATCAAGATCAATTATCAGGAATGCAAAAGCAACAAATGAATCTGAATGAATTGAAAGCGGGCACCTACATCATTCGCATTTCAAATGGGGAGGGAAATATGGAAGTGAAGATTGTAAAAGAGTAAGAAAATGAAAAAGATTATACTATTATCCGTAGCAATGATATCCGGCACTTTATGTTTTGCACAAAAAGTCCAATTGGATTCTACATTCGGGATAAACGGAATAGTTTTAACCCGTCTTAAGGGTATTAGTTGCGAGGCCAAATCCATCGCCCTGCAAACGAACGGAAAAATAGTTATTACCGGCGTTACAAAAGATCTCTATGGTAATCCGGATAGCACCTTGTTACTATTGAGATATGATTGCACAGGCGCATTGGATACAAGTTTCAATCATATCGGTTACTTGTCAATTCCCAATGCGCGTGGCAATTCAGTGGCCATTCAAAGTGATGGAAAAATTGTTGCAGGTGGCTGCATCGTAAAACATGGAGGCACTTATTTCACGATTTTCCGTTTCAATGAAAATGGTTCTGCAGACACTACATTTGGAATCAAAGGAATTAAAAAAACAAATTTTTCCATGGTTAATTCCATAGCCATCCAATCCAATGGAAAGATAGTTGCTGCGGGTGGAACAGGATTTTTTGAATATGCCCGCTTCAATATAGACGGAAGCCTTGATTCATCGTATGCCCGCGGAGGGAAAGATACCATTTTGTATAAATGGCGATGGTCAAAAGTAACATCATTACTATTACAAAAAGACCAAAAAGCAGTTTTGGTAGGCTCCGATTTTATGTACCAGGATGCGGACCTGAATGGTTTGAACCTTGCCATAGCAAGGGTAGACACCAACGGTAAACTTGATCACCGTTTTAATAAAACAGGGAAGCAATATAAGGATTTTCTTTTGGGAGCCGGCCAATTTTATGGAGGACTTCAAAAGGATGGGAAGCTCGTTGTAACCAGTGATTTTTACGGTACACTTTTATTAAGATACCGTATCGATGGAACTATTGATTCATCGTTCGGGATAAACGGAATGGATACATCTTCTCGCGCGGGAATGGCCCCCACCGCAGCCGCAATAGCGTTCCAGCAGGATAATAAGATATTGATTGGAGGCAGTACCTGGAAAAATGATTTTTTATTAATCAGATACGATACCAGCGGCCTGCCTGATACCAGTTTCAACCATTCTTCCTTTGCTTCGTTCGATCTCAATAAAGGTTCCAATGACATTGCATTGACCATGGTTCTGCAACCGAATGGAAAAATTATCCTTGCAGGTTATTCAGATTCAGCCATTGCATTGATTCGAATTAATAATACTTCAGGTAGTATTGCAACCGGCACTCTCAACTTCACTGTGCAAAAACAAAAACCGCTCATCTTCCCGAATCCCATTCATGATGAGGCGATGCTCCAATACACACTGGAAAAAGAAGAACAGATTTCAATCAATATATTTGATTTAAATGGACGAATTGCAAAAAAAATTCTCAGTAATCAAACGCAATCAGCAGGAATCCAAAAACAGGAAATGAATCTGGCGGATTTGAAATCGGGAACGTATATCATCCACATCTCAAACGGAGATGGGGATATGGAAGTGAAAATTGTGAAGGAATAGAATTTTACTTTACCAACAACAATTTTCCCATGCGAATATCCTTTCCTGAAACAACCTTATAAAAATAGAGTCCTGCAGAATTATCCGAGGCATTCCATTGTGTTTTATTCCCGGAATAAAGTCCCGAAAATACAGGCCGTCCATTCATATCGGAAATGATAATGGTAAATTTTTCGGACGATGATGAATGAATATTAAAAAAGAAAA
>CAILMK010000501.1 GCA_903835275.1 uncultured bacterium
ATGAAAATGAAGTAAAAAAAGACTGGAACTCGGCGGAAGATATGTTGCGAAAGGATCATCTATACAAATGGGGAATTGTTGTAGGTTATAACACAAAAGATATTATCCTAGGTGCAGGCTCGGCGATATTCATGCACTTGTGGCGTTCCGGAAATGAAGGCACTGAAGGCTGCATTGCCATGGAGCAGCAAAATATGATCAGGCTATTAAAGTGGCTGGAAGAAAGAAAGAAGCCGATGGTGAGTATCCAATCGTAGTTTTTAAACTTCAATATTTATTATTCGATCCGTCGCGGCGGACAACATTTCCCCTAGGGTCTCAATTCAAATAGCTTTTCATAAAAACTTTTGATATCTCCTGATGGAGTATTCTGCGGATCTCCCCAATCCACTTCATTGGTTTTGGTGCCATCGTTATATATCAGGAAGTTTGTCATATTTCCGGGATGTTTGAAATCAAGTTTGTCCAGACCAAGGTCAAGTCCGTCGTGCATTAAACTGATGGCTTTTTTTTCGCCAATATCGGTTAGGAGTTTCCTTGGGCCTCCGTTCATTTGCTGGTACAATTTCCCATCGGCGGTAATGATAAACTCATTGCGGGCATTCGCCATGCCGCCGGCATTACCGAAGTGTAGTTCAGCCTTGGGGGAGATCTTGACACCCTGCTTTTCTGATTTGCAGGAGGCAAGGGTTATTACTGTCAGGAAACAAATAAGTAATCGCATTTTCAATAGAATGGATAATTTTGCCCAAATTTAAGGAGAAATACTTGCCAAAAACAAGAAAAAGCCGCCAAATGCAGATTTTCAGTGTTAAAATGCGGCACATATTCCCATTCCCCATAAAATTGTAACTTTGCATCTTGCTTTTCGTTTAAAGCAAAAACCAAGGATTTTAATTTTTTCAAACAACAAGTATGAATTCAAGAATTTTTAAAAGATGTGCCCTGGTCATGGTTCCGGCATTGGCATTAACTATGTGGGCCTTTAAACCGGGCAACGACCCAAAAACAGCTATGAAAGAGGCTCCTTCCACTGATTTTACCGCATTGATGGATAAAAGTGTATCTCCGGGTACCGATTTTTTCGAATATGCAAACGGAACATGGGTAAAGAATAATCCTGTTCCTGCCACCGAAAGTTCATGGACAGCTTTCAATGAAATACGCGATTTTAACAGGAAAGTGCTTCGCGATATCCTCGAAAAGGCCGCTGCTACCAAAAATGCTCCCAAGGGTAGCAATATCCAGAAGATCGGCGATTACTTCGCCAGCGGTATGGATTCCGCCGCTATTGAAAAGGCAGGAGTTACTCCATTAAAACCTGATTTCGATGCTATTAATTCCATTAAAACAGTAGGTGACGTGATCAACGTTACAGCGCGCCTGCAAAAGAAAGGTGTGAATGCACTTTTTAGTTTTTATGTAGACCAGGATGCAAAGAACAGCACCCAGTACCTTGCATCAGCAGGGCAGGGCGGACTTGGCCTGCCTGACAGGGATTATTATTTTAAAGATGATGAGCGCACCAAAAATATTCGTGTGGAATACCTGAAGCATATTGAAAATATGCTGGTGCTCCTTGGTGATACCCATGAAGCAGCTGCCAAGGAAGCTAACACTATCATGGATATAGAAACTGCCCTTGCTACAGCATCGCTGAACCGCACCCAGATGCGTGATCCGTATGCCATCTACCACAAAATGACCGTGGCTGAAGCAAGTACCGCTTCCCCTTCCATAGGATGGGATAATTATTTCAAGGCGATTGGGATCAGTGGTGTGACAGATATTAATATTGGCATGCCGGAATTCTTCAAGCAATTGAGCAATCAGTTGGGCACTCGCAATGTGAACGATTGGAAAACATACCTCCGTTTCAAGCTTATCAGCAGTACTGCAAGTATGCTGAGCAGCAATTTTGTAAATGAGAATTTTCATTTTCACGGAACAATCCTGAGCGGTACCAAATCACTGGAGCCGCGCTGGAAACGCATTCAGGGTTCTACAGATGGAAATCTCGGAGAATTGCTGGGCCAGGAATATGTGAAGGTTGCCTTCAAGCCTGAAGCAAAAGTTAAGGCTAAGGAAATGGTTAATAACCTGATGGCTGCTTTGAAAGAGCGCATTCTTGCCCTGGACTGGATGAGTGCATCCACCAAGGAAGCTGCAGTACACAAACTCAGCACGATCATGGTGAAAATCGGGTATCCTGACAAGTGGAGGGATTATTCCAAACTGAGTATAGACCGTAGCTCGTATGTATTGAATGAAATGCGTGCTACTGAATTTGAATACCAAAGGAATTTTGATAAGCTCGGCAAACCAATGGACCGCACCGAATGGGGAATGACTCCATCCACGGTAAATGCATATTACAATCCGGCGAATAACGAGATCGTGTTCCCTGCGGGAATATTGCAAAAGCCTTTCTTTGATCCGTATGGTGATGACGCCATGAATTATGGTAGCATCGGCGCGGTGATCGGTCACGAGCTGACACACGGTTTTGATGATGAAGGTCGTCAGTTTGATGCTGATGGAAACCTGAAAGACTGGTGGACAAAAGATGATGCTGAGAAATTTGACCAGCGCACCGGCGTTGTTATAAAACAATTCAACGGATACCAGGCATTGGATACCATGCACATCAATGGTAAACTGACCCTAGGAGAAAATATTGCCGATCTTGGCGGATTAACCATTGCATTCCAGGCATACAAAAACAGCCTGAAGGGCAAACCTGAACCAAAGGATATCAAGGGCTTTACAGGCGAACAGCGTTTCTTCCTTGCCTGGGCGCAGGGATGGCGTTGCAATTTCCGTCCTGAGGCCCTGAGCCGTCAGTTGTTGACTAATCCTCACTCGCCGGGCAAATACCGCGTGATAGGCCCGCTCTCCAATATGCCGGACTTCTGGAAAGCATTCAACCTGAAACCCGGACAGCCAATGGTACGCAGCGGCGACGACCAGGCAAAAATCTGGTAGTAACTTTTATTACCCTTCCTCCGTTACACTAATAACGACGTAGGAATTTAAAATTTTTCATACTTATTTAATTGTTGTGCGCCCCCCGAAAGAGGGGCGCACTTTTTTTTGTGTCTGTCTGAACCACGGATTAAAATGGATCGCGCTGAAGACACGGATTTTAAATCTGTCAAATCTTTGAATCTGTATAATCCGTGATTCAAATTATTCACAAGAGACGCGATTAAACGCGTTTCTATAATCTGAAATGAATTTACTGGCATGATTTTTAGTGTATTGAACCTGTGAGTATGAGGTGTAATTTTTCAAATTATCAATGAGAAGCATAACTTTTATTATTTTAATGTTTGGGTTTTCCTGCAATGCCCAGCTTCGTTATACCCTCGATAGCACGCAATTTATAAATGAACTCCCTAAATTGAATAAAACGGATACAATCACTATCATTCAACCTTTCTACATGTATGCCGGAATTAAAGATTGGAAAATAACTATCAACTACGCCGATTCAGGATTTGATATTCATTTGGGCAATGCAATTATTAAAACTAAAATCAGGGAAAGAGATCTGAAGAAAAGTGTCATACGATTTAATAAATTCTTTGGGAAAAAATTAAC
>CAILMK010000502.1 GCA_903835275.1 uncultured bacterium
ATAAAAAAATGACTAAAAAATTAATTATTCTCTTTGTAGTTGGACTTGCTTCGGTCTCTCTTTCCTGTACAAAATCTACTCCGAAAACGACCGGTGCTCTTACAGTTAAATTTTCCTCAAATAATTCCAGCTACACACAGGTATTGTGTAATATTTCCCTGAATACCGTTCCGGTAGGAAACACATCTCTTAATAGTATAAATACAGACAATAAGGGTATACCCTCATCGGTAAGTCTTGGGGAATTACTTCCCGGTACTTATGAATTAGATGGAAGTTATCATTTTTACCATGAAAGTGGCAAAGACTCAATTGGAGGCCCTATTCACACAATATCCAGACAATTTCAGATTATCGCAAATCAGGATCAGACGATTGCACTGGGGGATTAATAATTAACTTTTTCCCTTTGCCTTGCTCGTGCTATGTGTCCCGAAGGATCACATAGCACGTATAGATTTTCAGGGTCTCCTGACCCGCCAGGGGATTAAAATTCAACTATGAAAAACCGGGTTAGGAGACCCTATGATTCCTTCACACTAAGTGTCCCTGCAGAACACATTGCGCGAGCGATAGCTACACTGGTAATCATCTCTTCAAAAACTTATCCTTTAAAATCCTTTCCATTGCTTCGTTTTTTTGGTTGCGGCTGATGGGAATGCTGAAATTTCCAATTTTTATTTCATTGCCAATAATGCTGTCAATATTATCTATGGCAACGATATAGGATTTATGCACTTTTACAAATTTTTCTGAAGGTAAATATTCTTCCGCAGATTTAAAAGTCATGTAGGAAACAAAGCGTTTTTCTTGGGTTTGTAATACTACATAATTTTCCATCGCCTGTGCAAAAAGCAAATCTTTGAATTCTATTTTTTCATACTGGCTATCACAGCGGATAAAGAAATAATCCGGCTTTTCAGATGCAGGAGCGCTGCTTACAACTTCACGCGAGGAATAAAAATCCCGTGCCTTGTTGCATGCCCTTAAAAAGCGCTCAAAAGGGATGGGTTTTACAAGGTAATCCGTTACATCCAGTTCATAGCCCTGAAGAGCGTATTCAGAGTAAGCCGTTGTAAAAATAACCATGGGTTTTTCGCGCATGCTTTTCAGGAATTCAATACTCTGGCTCGCGCCAGTTTTCCGTAGGATAACTGGTGTGTAAATAATCAGGCGGTCTCTGACCGCTAAGCCGCAAGGCTTGCTATACTTAATATTCAATATTGGTAATTCAATATTTGACTACTCTTCTTCCTTGCTTTTCGGCTGCTTGTTGATTTCTTCGAAGATCTTATCCATTTTCTCTACATAGTCCATGGTATCGTCATAGAAGAATTCTATTTCAGGGATCTTGCGCACCTGGTTCTTGATGCGGGAAGCAAGAATAGTGCGCAGTTCCTTATTGTGTAGCCGGATTACGTCGACTGTTTTCAGAGGCTCCTTATCATTCAGGAAGGAAAGATAAATTTTTGCATAGCCCAGATCCGGGGAAACCCTTACCTGGCTAACACCAATGAACTGGTTCCCGAAGAGGCGTGAACCGTCCCTCAAAAATATATCAGCCATTTCCTTCTGTATCAGGCGGGCAAATTTGGCGAGTCGCTTGCTATCCATAGTGCAAAGATAGTTATTAAGTTATTAAGTTATTGAGAGAATTAGGGTATCAAATTACATTTTTCCTTCAGCTAACTCCTTGGTATGTTAACATCCTAAAACAATAAAACATTCATTGATGCGTCCATTATCGTAGTCTAGGTGGACAATGTAGGGTTTGAGTTAAGGCTATTCCTTAATTACTTAATTACCCAATAACTTAATAACTCTGCCATTGGCTATCTTTGCTCCGTGAAAATGTATCTGAGGATTTTAAGTTATGCCAAACCCTATTGGGGAAAGGGTGTTTACTATACCTTGTTTACGATTCTATCGGTATTCTTTACCACCATGACGTTTTACATGCTTCAGCCTGTTCTCGCCATGCTTTTTCATCCAAATGATCAGACGGAAGTACTCAGGCATGTGCCTGTTTTTTCCTTTACTCCGGAATATCTTGACCAGTGGGTAAAATACAAGGCGGCATCGCTTTGCGTGAATGTAAGTCCGAGTGCGGCATTGTTGTATGTAACCATGTTTGTGGTTTGTTTGAATTTACTGGGGAATATTTTTAAATATCTGAGTAACCGCTATCTCGGAACCATACGGACCAAGGTAGTTGAAAATATCCGTGAATCCGTGTATTCCAAAATGGTGAATCTGGAAGTTGCCTTCGTGGAAAATAACCGCAAGGGGGATATTGTAAGTCGTGTAACTTCAGATGTAACGGAAGTGGAACATTCAGTCGTTATCACATTTGAATCCCTCATCAGGGATCCTTTATATGTCATTTTTGTATTGACGATGATGATCAGGATGTCCTGGCAACTTGCACTGTTCATTTTTATCGTGTTGCCCATTACAAGCATATTCATTTCAGCCATCAGCAAGGTGTTGAAAAAAAATGCCGCTGATACACAAAGTACCTACGGTTTATTAATGAGTTTGGTAGATGAAACACTGCTTGGAATCCGGATCATCAAGGCCTTTAATGCGGAATCATACATCAAGAAAATTTTCGATAAAAGCAACCAGAGATATAGTCGCCTTACCAGGATCCAATGGCATAAAAAAGCACTGGTGCCCGTATTTTCCGAGTCAGGAATGGTATTCGTGGTAGGATTAACACTATGGTACGGTGGCAATAAAGTCTATGATGGAACCATGACCGCGGATGCATTATTCGCGTATTTATCCATGTTCTTTTTGCTTTCCCGCCCTGCAAAATCACTTTCACAGGCATTCGGAAATATCTATAAAGGACTAGCTTCCGCAGAAAGGATATTTGAACTGATGGATAGCGAGGTAACCATAAAGGAAAATCCTGCCGCTGCTGAGAAACCTACTTTTGATAGTGGGATTGAATTGAGAAATCTCTCCTTTGCGTATGTAACTGATAATGTTCTGGAAAACCTGAATATCACCTTTACCAAAGGGAAGATATACGCACTTGTAGGTCCATCCGGTAGCGGAAAATCCACTTTGGCAGAATTGATCCTGCGTTTTTACGATCCGACATCAGGAAACATATTTATTGACGGGCTTGACCTGAAAGATATAAAACTATCCAGTCTGCGGGCGCTGACAGCCGTTGTCACCCAGGAAGCGATTCTTTTTAACGATACCATTTACAACAATATAGCATTCGGGATGCCGCATGTTACTCAGGAACAGGTGGTTGAAGCGGCTAAAGCTGCCAATGCGCATGATTTTATCCTTGAATCTGAAAATGGGTACGATACCCAGATAGGGGATAGGGGAGGTTTGCTTTCCGGCGGACAAAGGCAACGGCTCAGTATTGCCCGTGCAATATTAAAAAATCCGCCGATCCTGATTCTTGACGAAGCAACTTCTGCCCTGGATACATCATCTGAAAAGATAGTACAGGATGCTCTCTATAAATTGATGGCGAACAGAACATCTATCGTTATAGCGCACAGGCTTAGCACGATACAGGATGCCGATGAAATAATTGTATTGGAAAAGGGCAGGATAAAGGAGCGTGGTACGCACCAGGAATTGCTTCGCACTGAAGGAACCTACAGATCCCTTTACCAGATGCAGCAGTTGGAAGCCTGAGGATTATTAATCGCTCTTCCTCACATTCTTAAAGTATTTGCCGATAAGCAAATAGACAACTACAAAGGCTATAGCCCCTATAAGCATCAAATAAATATGAGGTATTTGGGTGAGATCATTCATACTGCAAATATAGGCAAAAAAAAGCCCCGACTATGAGGGCGGGGCTTTCCGACAGGCAGGAGTAACTCTAAAAGAATTACATGAAGGAAAAAGAAATCTCCTTCATTTCCTGCTACAAAGGTAAGGCGACTTTTTTTGAT
>CAILMK010000503.1 GCA_903835275.1 uncultured bacterium
CCCGATGGCGTGTTCATTGCTCTGGCTTTCAATACCCAATAGTTTGGAATTCAATTTTACTGCCCATGCATCGGTGCTTTTTTGGTCATTTGCCTTTACATCGCCATCGGAAGATTTGGATTCCCCTGTAAAAAGGTAACCCCCGTCACCGGCAACAGCAATACATTCAGCATTATCGCTATTGCTGCCTCCATACGTTTTTTGCCATTCTATGATTGAATCCCTTTTTAATTTGATCACCCAGGCGTCACCATTTCCATGATTTGAAGTAACATCGCCGCTGGTGGATGAAGTAGATCCGCATACCAGGTATTCATCAGTATCCTTTAGCTGAGTGATCCAGTTAGCACTGTTTGCTCCGGGACCCCCATAGACTTTTTGCCATAATATTGAACCTTTAAGGTCAAGTTTAACCAACCATGCACTGCCTGTATCATTGATAGGCCTCAATATATCTTCACTTCTTGAAAAGGTTTGTCCTGCCAAAATATATGCTGAATCCAGGGTGGGGGTTATGCAAAAAGCATTATCCGAACCTCCGCCTCCAACATTACGTTGCCATTGCATGCTACCATCGGAAGCAAGTTTCAACACCCATATATCCACCCATCCGTGAGCGGTGGTGATATCCTTATTGCTTGATTTTGTATACCCAACCACTATGCAGCCACCATCGGAAGTGGCTTTAACATTATTGGCTTCCTCATCATCAGTGCCACCATAATTTTTTGTCCATTCCAGTGTGCCGTCACTTTTGATCTTGAAAATAAAGAAGTCTTTATTGCCGTGATTATTTTTCAGGTCACCATTATTGGAACGTGTATATCCTGCTACAATAAATCCGCCATCAGCGGTGGCAGTGATGGAATGCGCTTCATCATTCCCATAGCCACCATAGGTTTTTGCCCAGGCAATGCTACCGTCGGGTTTGAGTTTGATCACCCATGCATCCAATGAATCCCAACTTTTATTAATAACGTCTCCATCTCCTGAAGCGGCAGACCCGGCAACCATATAGCCACTATCGGACGTTTGGAGAATGCAATAGGCATAATCATTTAATATACCGCCGTAGTTTTTTGACCATTCCACTGTTCCATCCGCTTTTTGTTTTACTACCCATGCATCAGAGGCGTATTGCCTGTGATTACCTGTACAATCCCCGTCAGTGGAAAAAGTAAATCCGGCCGAAACTGATCCCCCTTCCATAGTAGGAGCTACAGAAACCAGAGCATCATAGCCGGCTCCGCCTAGATCTTTTGACCATTGTAAGTACGAATTTTGTGCATTGGCTCCCATGCAGACCAATAGTAGCAGGAGCGTAGTACGTAGAGTATTATTCATGCCGGAACAATTAATAAATAAAGCTTTAAATATTAGATTGAATATACTAAAAACCCTCTCCGAAATATTCAATCAATTCACAAAGATAAGTATAAAAGCCTCTTATGCAACCATTGAGGTGGTATTTCAGTAAATGAATGGGTTATTAGGCTGCTCTTATCACGAATTCACTGCGTCCTGCAGGTATCTCGTTTTCATCAGCGGGCATATTTTGTAACGTTCATCATGGGTATCCTGATACAGGGACTCTAGTGTTTCATATACATCAGCGATGCCAATATTACGGCACCATTCAAAAGGCCCGTAAGGATAATTAGTACCCAGCTTCATGCTTTCATCAATATCTGCTTCAGAGGCAGTACCCTCCTGTAATGTGTAAAATGCTTCATTGATGATCATTAAAATCACCCGCGGACTTACCATGCCGACCCTATCCGCAACTATTTTTACTTCCCAACCCAGCCATTCGCATATTTTTTTCAGTTGACCTGCATTTTCAGGATTAAGGCAACTCATTTCCATGATAGGGCGGTCAATAAATCCTGTGAGACCATTTATGCCAAATAGGGGAGCAGCAAATGGTTCAGGACACAAATAAACCATCTCTGCCAATTGTGTTTTTACAGAAGAAACAATGACAGGAGTGCTTTCCAGCGAGGCATAAAAAGCAAGCTTTTCAGGTTCGTCATCCAGATTCAGGTCAAATATAAGATCATAATCATTCAGGTCAACCTCCTCGATATAGGACTCAGGCTCAAAATAGTCCACATTTGCTGCAGGTGGCAATTTTCTTTTTAATTCCTCGGCTCGTTCAGGGGTTCCTGTAATAAATATCTTCATTGCGCAAAGATAAAGACAATTACGAATTACAAATTACGAATTGCGATTTTAGAGTTGCTCCCCTCTCCATGTGGAGAGGGGTTGGGGGGTGAGGTAAAAAAAACCCGCCTTGCGGGCGGGTTTCTAAATATAAATCAGCGATTATTATTTCATTACAAAAGGATAGCTTTTACCATTTATCAGAGCAGTGGCATTAGCATCGCAGACACCGCTGCCGCTTTTGCCAAAATCAATCGTTATTGAATTTCCACCGGAAGTAAGCGTCATGGCTCCTTCTTCTATCCATTTGCAGAAAGGAACAATCTTTAATGGATCAGTACTGCTTACATCCACCGTGTAGCCGTTCCCAAGGGTATTAATACCACTTGCGGATCCGCTGATTAGCCAGTAGGCGACAAATCCGTTGCCATCTAAATATTCCTTGCGTTCACGGGTGGAAGTCCATGTTGCGTATGCCCCACTTGGGGAAGTGATTCTTCCATTTGTTACTACAACGCTATAATCAGAATAGGAGGTTCCGTTGGCATCTGTTTTCTTCCCGTTATTGGTAATAGTTTTGGTCCCCTCAACTGCATAAAAAGAAGTAGTATTCGCGACTTCGGTTACATAAAAATTATCGAGGGTAGCAGTAAGTGTTGCACCTGTGTTACGATATCTATCAGTTAAGACAAGATGTATTTTTCCTTTACGTGTGCGATTGTCTAATCCCACGCAACCGGTAGTACCGAAGTCAATAGTTACATACAACGGGAATTTGGTGCTATCGTGGCCGGATTCAAAATAGACCTTGGCGCAAGTGCCCAGTAATAGGTTTTGACCAGTCTTGTTCATTCCTTTTACAGTAACAGCATCTTCACTTGCATTGAATACATCGGAAAAAGTTTGTTCCGCCCTTGAGTTGTCAGTGGAAGCTGTTACATAATCAGCATCCGATTGGGTCGTGCTTGCAGGAGGAATCGCAGGACTCGCTTTTTTACAGGCATTAAAGACGAAAAACCCGGCTATGAGCATCCCTGTTAAGCTTAAAAATAGAATTTTCTTTTTCATATTGATTGTTTAATTGTTTCAGTATTGATGTACAAATATACAATAGGTTTAAAATATCAGGACAAAAGGGGCTAAAATATCGATGAATAGTCAAAAATGAACTATTTCAATCGTGAAAAGGTAGGGGTTCAATATTTTGAACACTTTGGGATAATTGCGTTTGTATTCCTGAATCCGAAGGATTCATACGTTTATAGATTATCATTAATATTGAAAACGATTGTACATTTGATGCTGTTACTGATATTCCCCAATCCTAAAAAACAAAAAACCAATGGGTAGAATTTTAAAGTATGGTATCTATCTTGCCTGCGTCCTATCTCTATTGCTCTTCTTTTTCTGTAAGAATAATCAAAGCGAAAAAGAGAAAAAAGTCCAGGGATCATCTGTTAAATCCCTAGGCAATGGAACACCTGTAAAAATTAAAACCATTGAAGATACTGATACAACAAAGGTCTCTTTTGAGTTGTTAGAACAATTTCCGGACTCTCTTTCATTCGTTAAAGCACATCCGGGAATTGAGTCAGATACTAGAAAACATATCATTGAAAAGGCAAAGTCAATACAATTTTATGATCCGCTTACCGGTCGTATTTTAAAAACTATACCTAAAAAAGACAATGGTTTTACCAGGAAGGAACTGGCTTTTTTTGCAAGAAAGACCGGTGAAACGATCCTGAAAAAAATATACGGTTATCAAATAAGCGATGACTGTTTTTTGTTGGAAAGGTGTCATACCATTCCATTCGTCGATACCATTGTCGGTTTGGACGGAGGTCCGAGAAATTTTAACATATATAATCGTTCTGGTGATATGATCCTGCATGTTCCGGAGGATAACAACATATTGTTTTCACCTGATCACGAGCATATTATTTTTTATACTTGCCAAGGTTCCTCATTTCCTATCTTTTATCCTAAACATACATTGCAGTTTTATTCAGCAACGGGAAAGCTATTGAAGAAATATGTTTTCGATACTTCACAGATATCATCTATGATAGAGGCCGATTTTACCGGTGACGGAAAATATGTGGTGGTCATAGGTGTAAAACCTGTCGGCACTACACTCATTTATAATTCGAGTGGTGTTCTTTTAAAAACTATTCATGGGCTAAATATCGGTTATTCAAATTCATTTAAAACCTATGTTTCCAAAAATGCCGATTATTCACTTGCCTCTTTGATTGATTCACTGATATTAATAGATAATACAAAGAGTAAGGAACTTTGGGGAAAAGCGTGCTTCAGGGCATCACAAGCATTTTTTGCCATTGATAAAGGGTGCATTGTTGCAGAAGTGGAAATGAAAAAAGGAATGTTGAGTTTCGATCCTAAATGCATAAGAATTTATTCCTTCAAAAGTGGCAAAATCCTTGATGAGATCAAGAATGCAACTATCCTCGCCTGGCAGCCGGATAGATTTTATGTGAAAAAGGAACATCATTGTTTTGTATATCATTTGAAAAGCAGCTAGTGAACAAGCTTTGCATACGGAGTTTCCCTTTCCATTTCAAGCGACAATTCAAAAATAAATCCCTTTCGCCAAACTATTTGGCATTTTCCTGCGTATCTTAGCATGAGATGTTTGAAAAAATTAAAACAACCCTGCCTCCTGCAAAGGGTCGCGTACTGTTATCCGATCCATTTCTGATGGATCCTAACTTCCGCAGAACGGTCGCCTTGCTATGCGAGCATAATGAGAAGGGCAGCTTCGGATTTGTACTCAACAGGCAATTGCACCTTACCATCGCTGATGTAATGGAAAATAGACACTTTACAGGAAGTGCCGCTCTATCTTGGTGGACCGGTGCAGAAAGACACCCTGCATTTCATCCACCGAGATCCGGAATTTGCGGAAAACAGCGTCGAGGTTTTTGAAGGCGTATACTGGGGAACAGATTTTGAAAAAGTGAAGGAAAAGCTGGAAGAAAACACGCTTGACCTGGATAATTTCCGCTTCTTCGTAGGGTATTCCGGATGGGGTGAGGGTCAGCTGGAGGATGAAATAAAGGAACAAAGCTGGTTTGTTGCCGAGGCTACCGAAGAAATGATTTTTGAAGACGATGAAGAGGAACTCTGGAAGAAAATCCTCAAAAATATGGGTGGCGGCTTCAAGTTCTTATCCAATGCACCGGAAAGCCCGCACATGAATTGATATTTTTGATAAGGTAATAGGATGAAATGTAATAAAGTAATAATGAATTAATAAAGCCCGGAATCCCGGGCTTTATTAATTTTTGAACTTTTATTACCTATTAAATCTTCACAAGCTTTCTGAAAATATTTTGCTTGCCGATATTCAGTTTCAGCATATATACTCCGGCCGGAATAGAATATTTTTCCGCATCAAGTGTGAGTGAATAATTGCCGATCACTTCGTTCGCATTTTGCATCAATACAATTTGTTTTCCGAAAATATCTTCAAGTGAAATAGAAACACGGGAATCCTTCACCAAGGTATACTGAATGATTATTTTATCCTTGAAGGGATTAGGATAAATGTTTAATGATGCGTCGGTGCCAACACTATTTTGCAAACCTGTAAACAGCGAAACAATAATGGTGGAATCCTTTTCCGATGTGCAGGAAAAATCATCATATACTTTCAAAGAAACATTAAAGGTATCTGCATGATTGTACGCGTGAGAAGTCTTGTATGAATATGCAGAAGAACCATCGCCGAAATTCCAGATATAGTTACTGTATGTGGAATCGTTCGCTGCAAATACATTGCTGTTATGAGAGGAATCAATATTAATGCTCCATCCAGCATCCGGAATCGGATAGATAGTAATGGTGAGGAAAGCTGTATCAATACAGCCAGCAGAATTGGTTTCAATTAATCGCAAAATATCTTTGCCAGATGAAGAATAGCTGATACATGCTGAATCCGTACTTTGCCCATTAATAATTTTACCTTTTGTACTTGACCAATTCCATTTACGTCCTGCGGTATCAATATCCATAGAAGAAATAACAGTACCCTTTGGATTTAAACATACCATGGAATCTCCTTTGAAAACAGGTTTTGGGAAAGACCCG
>CAILMK010000504.1 GCA_903835275.1 uncultured bacterium
CTTCCTCCGGAATAGAAATTTTCTTTCCAGAATTTCATTACAAATTCGTCATGTGTGGCAGTAACACCAGCCCAGCTAAGAAGGCTTTCTTCTGTGGAACGGGTATTAAATATAGGTGAGATAGTAGGCTGGTACAAGCTTACATATCCTGCCTTCGGCATATCATCACCCCAGCTTTCGAGGAAGTGATTGGTAGGCGCCACCACAGTACAATTTTCAGCAGTTTCATCCAGTTTTGTAGAGAATGAAATGGATGTTTTTACCTTTGCAAGGCCTGCGTTGAATTTTTTCGCGTCAGGATAAGTATAGGAAGGATTACAATCGTGAATGATCAATGTTCCAACAGTACCACCGTTCATTTCATTCACAAGATTAATCATGTCCTTGTCGCTTCCTGCATACTGATAGGAAGGATTGTCAATATCAATCGTATTTCCATACGCACCAAGCATGTGGTTGATGGATGCAACGATCAGTTGGTGGTCAGGATTATTGGATCCACATATTACAAGCGCCTTTCCTTTGTTTTTTGCCAGGTGAGTAGCAGCAAGCTTAATGCTGTTTCCTGCCAGCTCTAAACTGGAACTTCCTGCCTGCGTTCCGCCTGTAGCATCAGCAATATAATTATGCAGCCTTACAAGAGTTGCGCCTATTTGAGAAGGAGAAAGGGTAGCCCTGTGATCTGCATTTGCACCGGAAAGGGACAGTGTAGATTCAAACTGAAAATGGAAAAGGAAATCATCCGGCTTGGTGGCATCCAATACCTTGCGTGAAGCAGTGTATTGCTTGGTAAATTCAACCGGAGAAAGCCATGTTGCGAGGAAATCCGCATCAACACTTAGTAATGATTTTGCCTTTTCGAAATTATAAGAAGGAAGCACTGCTTTTCCAAATGCCCCATCATGTGCTTCAATAATGGCAGAACCATTGGAAGAAGCATCATATTGAATATGTTTTGTGTTTGGATATTTCTTTATAAATGTTTCAATCGCAGCCTTAGTAGAAGGGCTGCTAATGGTGCCGGTTAATAAACGAATAGCGCCACCTGAAGTAATGGCTGCCGCTGCTGCTGCATCAACTGCTTTCCAGTCAGCAGCTTTTTTATTTACCACAGGATGGGAGAGTCTTCCAAGATCATAAAGACTTAATACTGTACCCTGACCTATTGAACATGTGCCACCCTTTGAAAAAGGGGAATCGGAATTTCCTTCAATTTTAATAGGACGTCCTTCCCTTGTTTTTACCAAAAGGGAACAACGCGCATTACAACCACCACAAGTAGTAGCGTAATAATTTGCCGCACCCGGCTCAATTTCCACGGGTTTATTAGCATATGGAACTACATTTCTAACAGGACTACGGGAGCATGCTGCAAGAGTAGCGGCGGTAATACCGAAACCCATGAACTTTAGAAAATCCCTGCGGTTAGAGCTAAGTTCCAAGTCGTCTTCTTTTAAGACTTTACTTAAAGGTAACTTCTCAGCGAATTCATTATTACGGTGTTTTTCAAACTCCGGTTCATGATGTAATTCATCTAAGCCTTTCCAATATTTATTAGTAGTTTCCATGTA
>CAILMK010000505.1 GCA_903835275.1 uncultured bacterium
CCGAAATTCCAGAAATAAGAGAGGCTATCACTTGCATAAGGATAAGAAGGATTAAAATCCTTGCGGCAGGTATCATTGGATCCCGGAGGAAAATTATCACCCGCATCATATCCGCGGTATTTCCAACTGAAGTTTGTAAAATGAATTAGCTTTGGCGGTCCGCAATGCGGTGAAAAAATGTCCGTATCATCCCATACAAGAGGGCGGTTTTCAAAATGCACACCTTTAAAAACTTTTCCTCTGATAGGATATGGATCGCCCAGGTTCCAGACAAGTACATTATAGGATATAACGGATGTATCCTTTGTTTTTATAACAGGACGGTTATAGACAAGAAATGAATCAAACTTTACTTCCTTCTTGCAATTATACACTGTATTTGGTCCGTACGCATACGCTAATTTCGCATTGCAATATGAGCCAAATATGGTATCACCGTTTGGAATAAAAGCACTATCCCTGAGTGTGTACATTACCGGTGGATGACAGGTATCAAAAAATGTTACGTAATCCGATGGTGGAATATATTTCAGCGTATCCCATGGTATCCTGTCCAATGATGTATCGAGCATTATTTTTGCCTTGGGGCCGAATATTTTTACTTTTTTACAAAAAACTGTATCCCAGAAACAATTCTTATATGTTGAGGCAAAATAAACCGTATATATACCGGGCAACACATAGGTATGTGTTGCCGAAGGAGCATTCGTGGCAACGTTATTAAAGTCGTCATTGCCATCCCCGAAATTCCAAACATTGCCACTGTGCGGCCTCGGGTCTGCATCCACCCTGAACCGGACTATATCGTTGGTAAAACATTCGTGAGTATCCAGCTCTGTCGGATTGGGTGTATATTGAATTACGTCAATACATTTCTGGTATTTAAAGGAATCATATCCGCACTTGTATTTGGTATCTACCCAAAGTACGGGGCAATAAGTTCCCGGCTTTGCGTAAGTATGCGTGAATTTATCCCACTTGACCTTGCAAGTGGATCTTACAAGATTGCAGCTGTCTACCGTACCATCACCAAAATCCCATTTGAACCAGTTTATTGATTTGCCAACAGTATCAGTGGTATTTTTAAATTTTCCAATAGCGGCACCTGTGCTGCAAATAATATCAAAAGAATCTACAAAATCAGGCTTGGGAGTTATGGATGCAGGCAATATCCTTACAGCAACATTTTGGGAAAACAAATTACTGCAGCCATTGGTATCAATGGCCTCCAGGGTCATTTTAAAAGTATAGCTATATGGGAAGGCATGACAGGGATTTTTTGAAGAATCGAATGCGCTTCCATCCCTGAAATCCCATAAAAATTTATTCACCGGTGCTTTATCCAAACCGGGCCTGGATTTATTTTTAAAACAGTATTTGGTACTGGTATCACATTGACGTATGGTATCTGTCGGGCTTAAAAAGCCTGGTACAGGGTTATCATAAATATTTATTTTATAGGGCAAGGTTGCAGTGCAAGTTGTCCCGTCGGAAAATTTCACAGTTACGGAAGGTTGGTATTGTCCCCTTTTATAATATATATGCACAACACTCGGAGATGCCTGAGATGAATTTGAATTATCTCCGAAAGTCCATGTGAACGTAGAAGCTTTAACTCCTGCTGCAAGTCCTGAGAAACTTACTGACAGCGTATCAGGAGTGGGAACGCATCCCTTTCTGCTTCCCGCAACGAGGCTACATCCGGGAGATGCTTGAAGTATGTTTCCCGAATACAGAAATATGAAAAAAACAAGAATTACTCTTTTAGCAGCGCTGGTCATTTTTGGTTTGTTTTGGCTTAACAAAGAAAATCTAAATAATCTGATTTAACATTATCCCGAACAAAATTTTATTAACAAGACGTGAAAAAACGCGCAGGTTGCGCAATAAAGGCATATTATTTTAATAAATCCCTAAATCAGGCGTAATTTGCAGGTTTTTAAAGCAAGAAAATGAAATTCCCTGATATAAAGGACATGATTTTATTTGAAGATGAGCGTCTGATCATCCTCAATAAACCTCCAAACATTGTTTCCGACCAGGAAAATGCCGAAGGAAAACATAGCCTGAAAGACCTCCTGCATCGCTACAATGAAAATGGAATGCTCTGCCATCGCCTTGATAAGGATACCAGTGGAGTCATAATCGCCGCAAAGGATGCTGAAACCTACCGGATGATCTCCATCAAATTTGAAAAAAGAGAGATTGCCAAGGAATACCACGCGCTGGTAAGGGGCGCGCATTCCTGGAATGAAAATCCCATTGAACTTCCGATACGCAAACAAGGTTCGGCACGAGCAGTTATTGATAAAACCGAGGGGAAAAAAGCATTGACTATTGTCAGCACTTTTGAATCATTTAAGGATTTTACCCTTGTGAGTGCCAATCCGCTCACCGGCAGGTTCCACCAGATACGTGTACACCTTGCTTCCGTTGGTTGTCCCCTGGTAGGCGATGCTCTTTATGGCGGTAAGCCATTTTTCCTTTCTGAAATAAAAAGGAAATTCAGGACTTCGAAAAATACCGAGGAACTGCCTATGCTGGATAGGGCTGCGCTGCATGCCAGAAAATTAAAATTTGAATATCCTGAAGGGACTCCTTTTGAAATAGAAGCCCCCTACCCCAAGGATCTTGAAGTGTCCCTGAAAATGCTGAGGAAGTTTAACACATAGTATTACTTTTCAATGAATTTCAGCTGCAATTCCCAATGTTATTGGGACTTATTCGTACTTTTGCGGCAAAATTTATATAATTAGATGACAAATATTACATTGACCATTATCAAACCTGATGCTGTAAAAGACGGACATACAGGTGCTATTATTGACCAGATCATTAAAGCGGGCTTTTCAGTGAAAGCCATGAAATTAAAACACCTGAGCGAAGCTGAAGCAGGAAAGTTTTACGAAGTACATAAGGAAAGGCCTTTTTATAATGACCTCGTTAAATATATGAGTTCAGGCCCTGTTGTACCAATGGTTCTTGAAAAAGCAGACGCTATCACTGGCTTCCGTACACTCATAGGAGCAACTAATCCTGCAAATGCTGATGAAGGAACGATCCGCAAGAACTTCGGAAAATCCATTGAAAGCAACGCAATTCACGGTTCTGATAGCGACGATAATGCTAAGATTGAAGCAAGTTTCTTCTTTGCTGGAACTGATATATACTAATTATCGTTGAGTTGCAAAGGTTACTTTCCGGATTCATCACACACCGTAAGAACATTGTAACCATTCGTTAATAATTTTTTATGGAAAAAGAGGAAGAAAAGAAAGATCGAAAAACAGGCTTGGTATGGCTGCTGCTATTGTTTTTGCTGGCATCCATTGGTTTGAACATATACCTGTTTTCATCCACTGAGAAAAAAGACCAGCTGCTGAACAAGGAAATGGTTGAAAGTGATAACCTGAAAAAGGACTTCCAGAAACAACTGGATAGTGCTCACACTCAACTGGAGGAATACAAAGGCAAGAATGCCAAGATGGATGCACGCATCCAGGAGATTGAAAGTGACCTCAAGGCCAAGGAAGCAAGGATTTCAAGCCTTTTAAAGGATAATAAAATCACTTACAACAAGTTCGTGGATGCCAAGGACGAAATTGACAAGTGGAAATATTATGCCGGTAAATACCTCAAGCAGGTGGATGAACTTTCGGAGGAAAACAAGCGTCTTTCTACTGAAAACAAGGACCTTACAACGGAAGTTAAGAAAAACAAGCACGATATTGATCAGCTTACCGATGAAAATATCACCTTTAAGAACAAGGTAGCACTTGGAGAACAGCTTAAGGCTACCAATATGGTTATAACGGGTGTTAGAATGAGAAGCAGTGGCAAGGAAAGGGAAACTAATCGTGCCAGTCAGATTGAAAAAATAAAGATCTGCTTCGATATTCCCGAAAACCACGTTGCCGATAATGGTAACCGCGATATTTTCATCAAGGTGAATGATCCTGCCGGGCAACCTGTTGTTATCCAAAGTATGGGATCCGGGACATTTACGTATCAGGGGACCGAATCAAGTTATACATCAAAGGAGCAGGTTTTTTATGACAATGCTCCTAAGAATTTTTGCATCTATTGGGGCTTTGCCAAGGATGCGCACTTGAAAACAGGAACATACACCATTGAATTATATACCGAAGGGTATAAGATGGGTGAGAAAAATTTCACTGTCAAATAACTGAAAATCAAATGGTTTAGTTGAAAAATTAAACCTTCTAACATAAGGCAGCCATACTTCTATAGTATGGCTGCTTTCTTTTTGCCCGGATAAATTTGGAAAAGCACAAGTATTTAAAGTAAATTCGCGGTTTATTACTAAATAGAAACTATAGATTAAATGGCTACAATTAGCAAAATACGCAAACATTCCGGTTGGGTAATCGGTGCAATCGGAGCAGCAATGTTGGCATTCCTTATCAGCGATGTTTTCACTTCCGGGCGACTTAACTTCTTAACTCATGGCCCAAAAGGCATGGGTAGCGTCTATGGCGAAGAAGTGGATGTCCGCGATTATCAAACCAAGTTTGATGCCACCCTGAAACAACAAAGGGCAAATATGCCTCCTGAACAAAGCCTTAGCCCTTTACAGGAAGCCCAGATCAATGATCAGGTTTGGAATGATTATATCGATGAATTGATCATGCAAAAAGAGTGGAATAACCTGGGAATAGACGTTACAGGTGATGAACTGGTTGACATGATTGTATATCATCCTCATAAAATAGCCTTGAGGCTTCTCGCAGAGCCAAGCACCGGCAAATACGACAGGGACAGGTGGTATCAAATCATCAAATCCATTGACAAGCAGCCTCAGGTAGCACAGGATCAGTGGAAAAACATCGAAGACATCCTGACCAAGCAAAGGTGCAAGGAGAAATACGATGGCTTGGTTAAAAATGCCATGTATGTTACTGACCTTGAAGCAAAGGATAATTTCATCGGGCAAAACAAGATGTATACTGCCGAGTATGTTCCTCTTTTCACAAGTGCTATTAATGACAAGGATATTGAAGTAACTGACAAGGATATCCAGGACTACATCAATAAGCATAAGGATGAATACAAGCAGGATGAAGCGAGAAGCATAGAATATGTTTCCTTTGATATTGCTCCTTCAGTTGCTGATAGCAATGCCGCTAAAAAATGGATCGACGAACAAACAATAGCTTTGAAAGTATCCAAGAATGACTCCAATTTCGCATTTAGCAGAAGAGGTACTTATTCTGCCAAATGGATGCATCATGGGGATTTCCCTGTGGCTCTTGAAGATGAAATATTTTCATCCGATAGCGGCAAGATCATTGGCCCGACCTACGATAACGGCAATTACAAACTGATGAAGGTTTCAAAAATCAAGAATGATTCAGTAGTATTCTACAAGGCAAGTCATATACTCATCACTCCTACCGGGCCTACAGAGGCGGATAGCGTAGAAGCTGAAAACAAGGTAAGAGACATTTACAACCAGATCAAGAAAGGGGCTGATTTTTCAAAGATCGCTGCTGAAAAAAGCCAGGATCCGGGTTCAGGCGCCAAAGGTGGCGACCTAGGCTGGGCTCCTGCTCAAAAATACGTGCCTCAGTTTGCAAATGCCCTGAAAAAAGAAAAGATGGGTGATATGGTTATCGTCCGTACACACTTTGGTGCGCACCTTATCAAACTGACCGCTGCACCAAGTTCAAGGGCAGTAAAAGTGCTTGAACTTAATAAACCTATACTGGCAGGAAACGAAACATACAATGCTGCATACGCAGCCGCAGGTGCTTTCCGTGCAAAAATTCAAAAGCCTGAAGATTTTGATCCGCAGGTTACAAAAGCAGGATTGACCAAAAGGCTTGCAAAGGATATTAAGCATAATGACAAGATCATTCCGGGAATTGAAAATCCACGCGAGCTTACCCGCTGGATCTATGAAAACGAAATAGGAAGCGTTTCTTCCCCAATTTCCCTGAACAATAAAATTGTCGTTGCTTACCTTGGTAAGATAAAGAACGAAGGCTTGAAAAGTGTAGAAGATGCACGTGATGAAGTTACTCCTATTGTCAGGAATGAAAAGAAGAAAGACAAGCTTATGGAGAAAGTTAAGGAAGCGCTTGACAAGAATACCACTTTGGAAGCTGTTGCAAAAGCTATTGGCAGCAATGTAAACTCTGCAGAAGGTATCAGCTTCCTGAATACTGCTGTTCCTAACCTTGCCAATGAGCCTGCACTGATCGGTTATATATGCGGAAGCAAACCAAACAAAATGTCAGGTCCTATCCGCGGACAGGGTGCTGTGTTTGTTATCAATGTAAAAAGCGTGAATTCAATTAATGTGCCTGCTACTTTCCCTGAGCGTGCACAATTAACGAATGCTGACCAAATGCACTCAATGGAAGTCAACAATGCGCTTCACACTGCTGCAGATGTAAAAG
>CAILMK010000506.1 GCA_903835275.1 uncultured bacterium
AACAAAGTCAGGCGTTAAGAAAATTTCAACGGAAAAATACCGCATATCCCAATTGCCTGCCCCAATAATTAAAATCGGTGCTTTTGATGGCGGAAAAATTAATGCCAACCAATTTACCAGTGTCGAAAGCATTTACGCAGAAAGTCCTGTCTTTACTCAAAATGTGCACTACACAGTTACCGAGTACAATTATATGATCGTCCAGCAAAATGGTACCATTAAGTCATTCACAGATAGGGTGGTTGGCAATAGTGTTACCCCTGATCTAAAGCAAAGATTACTGACCATGAAGCCGGGTGACAAGTTCATTATCTACAATGCATCTATTAATCTTGATGGTAAATTCGTTCAGAATAAGCAGGCTACAGTATTTACAATCAGATAATTTAATAATACCTAAATTATTAATAATCAACATGCTTTAGTTTCAATACTCAATAATTTTAATTCTGTAAATATTTTACCTGATTGGTCGGTGGCGGACTGTTTTCTAATACGTACCTTTGCCGCAAATTTATTTAAACTCTAAACAATGACAAAAGTAAGCGTTATCGGAGCAGGAAATGTGGGCGCAACCTGCGCTGATGTTTTGGCACAACGCGGTGTTGCCAACACCGTGGTTCTTGTAGATATCAAACAGAACTTTGCTGAAGGCAAGGCCCTGGATATCTGGCAGACTGCACCAGTAAATATGTACGATACACGGGTGATCGGTTCTACCAATGATTACAGCAAAACTGCTGATTCCGAAGTAGTGGTTATTACTTCCGGACTTCCACGTAAACCGGGCATGACCCGCGATGACCTTATCAGTACCAACGCCAAGATTGTTGAAAGCGTTACCAAACAAGTAATTGAGCATTCCCCGAATGCAATTATCATAGTTGTATCCAATCCTTTGGACGTAATGACCTATTGCGCATTCCTTACTGCTAAAATGGATCCAAGCCGTGTATTTGGTATGGCCGGCGTTTTGGATACTGCACGTTACAGGGCATTCCTTGCTGAAGAACTGGACGTGTCTCCACGGGATATCCAGGCAATGTTGTTAGGTGGTCATGGTGATACCATGGTGCCACTGCCGCGGTATACTACTGTTGGCGGTATTCCGGTGACTGAACTTATTGCTGAAGATAAACTGAATGCAATCATTGACCGCACCAAGAAGGGCGGCGGTGAAATTGTAAACTTACTTGGTACTTCCGCATGGTATGCACCGGGTGCTTCTGCTGCACAAATGGTGGAAAGCATTGTGCGTAACCAAAAGCGTATCCTTCCGGTTTGTGCATGGCTTCAGGGCGAATATGGATTGAAAGATATCTATATGGGCGTTCCTGTTAAGCTTGGCAAAAACGGTATTGAGCAAATCATCGAATTGAAGCTTAATAAAGCTGAAATGGATATGGTAAACCAAAGTGCCGTTGCTGTTAAAGAAGTAATGAGCGTATTGGATAACCAATTGGTGAAATAATAAATTATTTAATAATATTGAAAGCGCCTTCCAGTGAAAGTTGGAAGGCGCTTCTATTAACGCATATCCAAACCTCGTAGGTCTTAAAGACCTACGAGGTTTAATACAGAGTCAAAATGCCTACTATCTCCATACCCCTCGAAATACTCACCATCCGCGAGGAAGGATACCATATTTTTCTACCCATAAAAATATTCGGGCAGGAAGTACGGATGCTATTGGATACCGGAGCATCACGAACTGTATTTGATGAAGGAATTATAAAAGGAATTTCTTCCGAACTTGACCTCGAAGAAAATGAAGACAAAGCCACAGGTCTCGGCTCAAATACCGTGGATAATTTTGTTGCCGTAATTGATCTATTGGAAATAGGAACATTATCTGTTACAGATTATCAAGTGGGTGTTCTAAACCTTACTCATGTAAACGAAAGTTATGACAATATGGGTGCATTGCCTATTGCAGGTGTATTGGGAAGTGATCTGCTGGTGAAATTCAAAGCGGTGATTGATTTGGAGAAGGAAATGCTTACGCTTAGAGACGAGTGACGAAAGACGAGTGGCGAGTGAAACACTGCCTCACACCTCACTACTTCACCAACTCCACCAGCTTCTTCCCTATCCTCTCCCCTGCTTTGCCGTCCAGTTTATCGCCGAACATCCATTGCATGAATTTCTTTTGTGCGGCAGTATCCTTGTCCGGATTTTCAAAGGATTCTATCAGGAATTTGGTCACGTCTTCCAGACTATACGCCACCTTTGATCCGCCGCTTGCTGCTACAGGTGCAAAGTGGTCAAAAAGAATATGCCTTTCATAGCGCATCAAATGATCTATATGGCTTCCCGGAGGATCAAATCCGAAATTGATCACGGGCTTATTGAAAATATATTCCTCGAGTGTAACAGTGGATGCTACATTAATACCGAGGCAGCAATATTTTACAAGACTGCTGTATATACTGAGGTCATTAAATGAAGGAGTAAACAACACTTCATCCCATTCCACTTTCGGAAAATAAACATCAGGATAATTCTTATCGCGGATCGCCCACATTTCCTTGCTGGTTCCCTTTACATAGGTACGCACTACAAGTTGCGGACGGGAAGGGAAATTCAATTGTTGCAAATTCTTAATTACATTTTCCACATGAAAATGTTCTTCCGGAAAATGACTGTCTATTCCTGTTGTATAAAGTATAAACGGACGTGTTGGATCAAATCCTATTTTGCTCGCAAGTTCTTCCCTTGTGATAAAATATTCCGGTTTGAAATGATAATCAAACTGCGGAGTTCCCATTGCAAAAACGTTGGATGGTTTTACAAATGGATATTGACGCAAAAGATCTTTTTTGATATTTTCCGTCCATGTAAAATAATAATCATACGGAACAGTGATCCTGCTGCGCGAAGTAAGGTTATCCCATGAGAAAACAAATCCTGCCAGTGGAATACCCATCTTATTCGCGATCTTGGCGGGAAGATCACCGGAAGGACCGTGAATGTGGGAAGTATTGAATACAAGGTCAGGTTTTAATTCGTTGAAAAGATCAACGTAATAATCATCGGGCCTTAATTCCCACGTCAATTTATTTTCCCTTTTGGTCAGGTACTGCAACATGGTCTGGTTGGCACAAAGTGTACACAGGGTTTCCCTTAAGAAAAATCTAAAGCCCCTACCCTTTTTTCTTTGTTCTTTTCTATGTCTTTCAAAATAATTATTCCCAACCACACTTTTCAACCATTTGAAATGTGCGTCATGGATAAGTTGCCTCAATCTGTTCAGCTTCGGACTTTCCTTTTTTTCTTCAAGGGTAATGATCCTATCGGCGTACTTTTTAAAATCATTTACATACTTGGGATCATCTACGACAGAGAGAATAGTTATCCTCGCATTTTCATGCAGGATTTTTATCGTATCAGAATATAAAAAGTTCCTGACCGCTTCTCCGCGGGGCACAATCATGACAATGTGTTTCCTCTTATCCATCTAAATTTTTATGCTGAAATTATAATGAAAGCCTCTTCTTTCGTAATTCAAAAT
>CAILMK010000507.1 GCA_903835275.1 uncultured bacterium
ATATCGGATATTCTTGTCATGTTGCAAAGGTATGAAATAGGTCTGAAATTACAATTCAGGAGTTCAGACCACTTTTTTTGAAAACTGAAACAAATTATGGCAAATATAATTGTCCACTCAAGGGTTCTCCTACAGAAGTAAATTGGACGCCTTTTATCGGGTCTGTATAATCACCATTATAAATATAGCTTGTGAAGGTTGAAGGAACCGGATACAATTTGACAAAAATATAGGTATTATGGGTTTTCATTCCCATGCTTCTCATGTTATAAATTACGTACGTCATATCCAGTGTGAATACTTTTAACTGGTTTTTCGGCGCAATAATATCCGAGTTGGAATATAATGAATTAGGACTATTGATAGTGGCATCTTTGCTTGTTTCAAATATCATGTAGTAATTCATATTAATGCTATCAGGATTGCTGATATTGAAAACTCCATTAATGGCATAATTGGTGTCCCCGGGGAATGGAATATCTATATTCAGACTATCCTTAAGGCCGTAAAATTTAAAATCAGGTATTTGTGTTAAATTGACTGCAGGAAGGTAACCCTGTCCACTTCCCATGAATTGGAAATTGAAAGTTTTGACATCCCCGAAACCGGGTTTGTGATACATAACCGTATAACTTCCAATTCCTACGTTATTAAAAGTAAAGACTCCGTTTGAATCGGTTGTGGCAGTATTATTGGAACCGGATATGCTTACAACGACCCCTTTTAAGGGTAAGGTGCCTCCTGTCGTGCTGAAGGGAACATAGTTTACTACTCCTGATATAGTTCCTGTACCGGAAGCGGTAGTTATCTGGTTTACTGTCTCCTTGGTGCAGGAAATAAATAGGGGAGCGGTAAACAGGAGTACAACAAAAATAGATTTAATGAGTAGTTTCATGTCTTTGATATTTTTTGTAATTTTTCCGCTAAGGTAACACAAATTGGCCGGAAACGGGTGGTCCAAGTGAAGTATATTGTCCTCCCTTCACCGGATCCGTGTAATCATAAGTAACGCCATTGTAAGTGGGAACGCAAGGATAGGCCTTGAAATATACAGTGACGCCGTGTACAGGTAGGTTCCGGGTTTTCATTAAGTTTTTAAGATAGTAAATAGAGGTGGAAAAATTATTCAGTTGTATACCCGGAGCCATGCTTAAAAAAGAATAACCAATATACGCTCCGGTAGTTATGTCAGTGGAAACGGAATTTCCGAAAACGATTAGCATGCCCATCGGATTAACAGCATCCGGATTTTTTACATGCAAATATCCGTTCAGCAAATAATCAGTATCACCCAAGCTCACAACACCTTTGTTTGCACTATCGTGTACATCATAAAAAGTATAATTTGCCAATGGATGTAAAACTGCCTGTCCCAAATATGCTTCCCCGTAGCCCGGGAAATAAAAATTGAATAACCTGACAAGGCCGAAATTATCTTTTGTATAAGCAATGGTATAAGTACCTTCAGGTACATTTTTCAAGACGAATATGCCGCTTGAATCAGAGATGGCACTAATATTAGTATTCTCTATCCACACTTTTGCACCCGGAATCGGTAATGGAATTGAACCCAGTGGTGTGTAAAAAGATACCAGCCCTGATATGGTACGAATGACACCTTTATCCGTTGTGGTGTCATTGGTATTCTGAACATTAGTTATTTCATGGACGGTTTGCTTTGTGCATGAAAAGAAACCTGCAAATGCCATAAGCAATAACGCGGAAAAATAAATAGTTTTGTGTTTTCTCATTTGTGCTTTTTAGCGAAATATAAATTGTCCTGCTACCGGTGTTCCTATAGCTGTATATTGTATCCCATTTATCGGATCTGTATAATCAAAACCATCATATCCTGAAGTTATATACGGAAAGGGATATACCTTTACATATATTTTTTTCCCATGATAAGCAGGGAAATTGCTTTTAAGGTAAAAGAGTAATTCAGAAAGGTCCACTTGCAGTTTAAATGTATTATTGCCTGCTAAACAATAACCGGTGGCCGTAGGAAGCTTGAAGGCATCGTTCACATCAAAATCCGGCGTAAGTCCGAAGGCTATGAGTGCTAACATTTCATATTTAGTATCAACGTTTGAAATATTGCATGAACCAAGCAAATAAAAAAGAGTATCAGGCGGAGTAGCCAGGGTATAAACTAAACTATCCACTAGTGCTGAAAAGACCTCGACAGGTTTTTTAATCATGAAGACAGGATTCAGGCCACCACTTGGATATGGGAAGTTGAATGTTTTTTTTGTTCCGAAACTATCCTTGCTATACACAATTGTATAAACACCTTCAGTTACCCCTGGTAATATAAAATTTCCGCTCGCATCAGAAATAGCACTTATATTGGTGTTCTCAATCGAGACTTTGACTCCTGAAAGGGGTAGATTTTTTCCTGTTTCGGTATAGCACCTTACAATACCTGCAACAGGTCCTGAAACAGGGCCTTTGGCGGTAGTATCATTCACCGGAGTGGTTTTCTGTATCACTGTTATTTCCTTGGTGCACGAGGAAATAATACATGCAAGTGCAAGCGTTATAAACAGGAGGTATGATGATATGTGCTTTTTCAATTCTTTTGTTTTTTTATGGTAAAATAAATTGTCCGGATATGGGTGACCCCAGGGAAGTATATTGACCGCCCTTTATCGGATCAGAATAATCATAAGAATAGTGGTAATAGGTTTCAGGATAAATTTTAAAATAAATGGTAGCCCCATGAGGATTGCTGATGTAATTCCCGACGTTATTTATAAGTGAGGATATTTCAAATTCATATCCGACAGTATCTATGCCTTTGGGAATATAATAATTTGTATAATAAATCTTAACAAGGTCATTTGCGGAAAAGTCTGGTTTCAGGCCAAAGAATATCATTGCACCCATATTATTCAGGCTATCTACATTTGCTATTTTGAAGTATATATCCCAATAATGTGAAATGAATCCGCTCGGTGAGGTCACTGAAGTAAGGCTGTCTTTTAAATTATAAAAACTAAATAACGGACGCAAATTTAAGATCGCTTTCCCCGTATACGCCTGGCCATTGCCAGGAAAGTAATAATTGAAACCTTTTACATCTCCAAAGCTGTCCTTATGAAACGTCAAGGTATAGGTTCCTGCGGGTACACTCCTGAGGGTATAGATTCCTGCGGAGTCAGTTGATGCGCTAATGGATGTATTATCAATGGATACCGTAACCCCTTTCAATGGCAATGATAAATTATAAATATCACGTGTTGAATAAACCATACCGGTAATGGATCCTGTTGGAGTTGCCCGGGAAGGAATTTCTTTAATGGTTACCGTATTAGTTGTCTTTGTACAGGAAAATAGAAAAAAGGATAAGGACAAAATTGCAATGCCTGCGTATATTTTATTATTCATAGTTATTATGGTTTTTCTGATTTTAAGGAAGTATAAACTGTCCGCTTATTGGAGACCCCAGTGAAGTAAATTGTATTCCCTTTATCGGATCAGTATAATCATAAGCGTAATTATTGTAGTAATACGAAATAGGATAAATTTTCATATAAATTGTTGCTCCGTGATACATATTTGAATACCTCCTAAATAAAGTTATGTAATTTGATATTGGAGCAGAAAAGTAAAAAAGTTTAATGCCTGGCACACCTGATACAAATGTTGTTGAAATTAAGGTAGGATCGTTGATATTTATGTCCTTCTTTAATCCAAAAACTATCATTGCTTCCACAGAATGATTTGGGTCAGAATTAACAACTTGCATCATTGCATTTAGGAAATAGCTGGTATCTCTCCTTAAGGTATTGACACTTATGTTCACGCTATCCTGCAGGTTTTGAAATGTATAGAATGGTATATTGTGGAGATTGGCTGCCTGAAGGTATGCCTCGCCATTTCCGGGGAAAAAGAAATTAAAGGTTTTAACTATTCCGAAACTATCCTTGGTATAGGTTATTGTATAAGTTCCGGCGGGTACATTTTTTAATGTGAAGAAACCATTTGAATCTGAAACGGCGCTAATTTTTGTACTATCTATGGAAATGGTAGCTCCTTTTAGAGGTGTGGTTAAATAGCCTAAGATTGGATCGTAATAAAATACCGTACCCGATATAGTCCCGGTTGATGCATTGGTTGTGGTCGGGATCTCATTTATTGTTTCATTGTTTATCTTCTTTATACAAGAAAAAAAAACAAGTGAAACAAGGAATAGGAAAACAGATAAAACGGTCTTTTGCATGATGATTTTGTTTTTACAAATATAAAAAATATAGCGGTTAAAGCTATAAATAACGGGATCATGTCTTTTTTATTGCTTTAAAAAAATATTTTCCGGTTTTTTGAATTTGTATTGAAAAAAAGGTTATTTTTGGTTTAAAATACAACCAATATGAAAAACTTTCTATCAACTGCTTCTCTATTATTTTTTACATTATGCGCTTTTTCTCAAAGCGTTACCTATTCAAACAAGGTAGCCGGCATTATTTATAACAATTGCACTACCTGCCACAGATCCGGTGCCCTGGCTCCGTTTTCCCTTGAAAATTACAAAGATGCTTACAGCGAAAGATACTCTATCATGAGTGCTGTACAAAGCAAAGTGATGCCTCCGTGGTCTCCTGATGCCAAGTACTCCCGTTTTGCGCATGAAATAAAATTATCTGATGATGATATTAGTGCCATTGCTGACTGGGTAAGTAACGGTGGTGTCAGGGGAGATTCTACCACTGAGCCCGTATGCCCTCAGTTTGCGGATAAATCCCAATTGCCGAGTGTTGATTACAGCAAGCGCTGCGATAAATATACTGTTGCAAAACCGCTGGATGATTTTCATTTTTTCGTCCTCCCGTCCGGTCTGACTCAGGATGCATTGATCAGTAAGATCGAGTTATTGCCAGGCAATAAGAAAATAGTACACCACATTTTCGTTTTTATTGATTCTACGGGGAATTTCGCAAAAGCTGTAGAAAATGGTACTGTTGATACCTCTGTAAACACAAATTATGTTACCGGTGGAAATATGAATAGCATTAAGCTGATTGGAGGCTATCTTCCGGGAGCCAATTATTATACTGTCCCTGATGCATTTACGTTCAGGGTTCCTGCTAATTCATATTATATAGTACAGATCCACTATGCTCCGGGCCATGAAGGCGAATCTGACTCAACGATGCTTAATTTGCAATATTCGAAAAACACGTCCCTAAGGCCAATGGATATGCAGCCTCTTTTGGATGCAAGTACCAACCTTGTAAACGGACCATTGGAAATTGCTGCAAATTCCACCAAGACATTTTATGAAAGGTTTGTCGTTCCGGATGATATATCGCTTATATCTATAACTCCCCACATGCACCTTATTGGTAAAAGGATGAAAGTGTATGCGCTTGATCCTGTTACGGCGGATACAATCAAGCTTATTGATGATTACTGGAATTTCCACTGGCAGGGTATGTACACATTCCCGAAAGCGATCCACCTGAAGGCTAATGATATTATTTTTGCCGAAGGGACGTATGAAAACACTACTGCAAATACCGATAATCCAAATAATCCTCCGCAAGAAATCGTTGCAGGTAATTCCACACTTAAGGAAATGATGCAGGTATTTTTCTGCTTTGTTCCTTACAAGGGAGGGGATGAAAATATAGTTTTTGATTCTTCTGCTCTGGCTCCGACAGGTATTGAAAAGCAAAATGAGCAGAATACCATAGGTTGCAGGATTTCACCGAATCCTGTTAACTCCGGTGGAAACCTGATACTCGATATCCAGCAAAAAGGGAACTACAATACTTCTGTCTATTCTATGGATGGCAGAGAAGTAAGTAATTACATACTAAATATAAACGCTGATACAAGGACAAGTATTACATTACCTGAGCTTACCAGC
>CAILMK010000508.1 GCA_903835275.1 uncultured bacterium
ATACAAACCGAATCCCTGCATAAAAAATTTGATGCTTTGGGAAACGTTACGAGTGTTACTGTCAGCGATTCTGAAACCATTAACAAACCCGACAGAAATTACAATTTTACCTACGACAGTCACGATGGTTTATTCAAGAATTTCCCCTATCCACTCAATATGCTTTTTGGTGCCAATGGGGATTTCATTTCAGTCTTAACCGGGAATGGACGCAGTTTACCATTACCATATATGGCTTCAACAGGAAAGCAGCTTTTGTCTGTAAACAAAACTCATTTTAATCTCCAGTACAATTCAGGGAATCATCTTTCCGGCATTAGTGATAGCAGTGGTATTATTATGCAATATATTGTTTACGATAGTCATCCTGACTGATTTTGATGTTTTTATATAATTATCGTTGATTGCTCTCTATTTACCATTGACTGTTTTCTCCCTCTTTTTCCTTTTCTTTGCAAAAAATTTCGGACAATGCTAAAGAGCAGTACCACTGCCAAAATTCTCAATATAACTGTCATAGTAGCCGCACTTGGATACTTTGTGGATATTTATGACCTGATTTTATTTGGTATTGTTCGTGTTCCCAGCCTGACAGATCTTGGAATACAAACCAAGGAATTGAATGACCTTATAGGCGCACGACTACTTAATTTCCAGATGGCAGGTATGCTGATTGGCGGAATTGTATGGGGCATTCTTGGTGATAAAAAAGGCAGGCTCTCTACCCTGTTTGGTACCATATTGCTTTATTCACTGGCTAACCTTGCCAATGGCCTGGTCACCAATGTAGAACAATATTACGTATTGAGGTTTATTGCAGGTTTCGGGCTTGCCGGAGAACTCGGGCTTGGCATTACGCTTGTAACGGAAGTTATGAGCAAGGAATCCCGCGGATACGGTACTACCATAGTGGCGGGAATAGGCATTGCCGGTGCAGTGGCAGGTTATTTTGTAACGCACCTTGGAAGTTGGAGGACTGCCTATTTTGTAGGCGGCGGACTCGGGCTTGCATTGCTCGCGATGCGTATTTCACTTTTTGAATCAGGGATGTTTGCAAAACTGAGAGAATCCAATACACAAAGAGGAAGTTTTCTTCAATTATTTACCAATAAAGAACGGACGGCGAAATACATTAAATCAGTTCTTGTAGGTCTGCCCGTTTGGTATGTAATAGGCATCATTGTATTTTTCGCTAATAAATTTGCAGACGCCCTCCATGTGCAAGGAGCCATTGTAGTAGGCAAATGTGTGATGTACCATTATGTGGGAGCATCCATTGGTGCATTTGCAACCGGTATTCTCAGCCAGGTATTGAAGTCGCGCAAAAAAGCGCTGATTGCAGCCATACTTGGACTGGTTGTAACGATACCAATATTTTTCCTCGCGGATGGGATTACAAGCTCTATGTTTTATTTCCTATTATTCCTGATAGGAATACCGAACGGATTCTGGTCTGTATTTGTAACGAACGCAGCGGAGCAATTCGGCACCAATATGCGCGCAACAGTCACGACCACCGTGCCTAATTTTGTACGTGGCACCACCGTTTTACTGACACTAGGATTTACTGCATTGGCAAAATCGTACAATACCATTTTTGCCGCATCATTAATAGGCGCAGTTGTTATTGCACTTGCCTTATATGCATGCTTTACCATGGAGGAATCCTTTCACAAAGATTTAGATTATTTAGAAGCTCATTAATATTTTATATTTTGAAACAT
>CAILMK010000509.1 GCA_903835275.1 uncultured bacterium
ATATTGAGTTCCGTTGAATCGGACTATGTAAGATTCATAAGGAAAATAATAGGGTGATGGATATGCATAGTACAATGTAACTTTTGAACTATCCAGCGTTTGTGATTGGAATGTCACTGTATTGGTCGCTGAACTTCCGGGAATGACACCCAGCAATACCTTTTCATTATACATTCCATCATAAACATTGAATACAACGGCACCGCAAACGCCGTAGGTATTAAGCGTGCTTGCAGCAGTTGTAAAGGTAGTTCCACCAACTCCGCCTATTGTATATGTTCCACTAAGTCCGGGAGAAACAGAATTTTGAACGGTGTCATTATTTGCATTGCTATCCGCAACTCCATTGGGATTACTGGTCCACACTTTTATAGTTTTTACAGAACCCGAAAGAAAGGTCTTTGTTCCCAGTTTTATTTCTGAAGTCCCAAATATTCCAAGCGCACCCGTCCAGCTTATGGCAGTTTGGGCAACACCATTCAGGCTCCAGTTAATGGTTACACTTTTCAGGCTATCAATACCCGCATTAAAAAGATTGGCATAAATATCTTTTGTGCCTGCACAAAATCCAAGAACAGGGCTATCAATGGAAAGAATAGCGGCATCTGTGTGGTATTGAAAAATGTCGTCAGCACCCATGCTCGGAGAATTTCCGCGTACAGATCTGTCTATATCGTCTGATATTTCCCTCAATGGGATTGCTTTGTGAAGAACCGCAACGGATCCCGTTGTAAGGTGGAGATCACCGGTAGAAACGGAATTGAATTTTGGATCAGCGGAAATGCCGTTCTTGTCAAATTTTGATGTTGTCTGCCATGACTTGAGTGTAGAACAGTTGGTCTTTGTACTTGTACCGGTATTATTCCATGTTGCAAGTGTTCCGCTGGTGGAATAGATATCATTGTAATCACATTTTTTTGCTGCAGTATAAGTCATGTAAACTGCAGGTCCTTTTCCGGTACTTACAAAAATATTATTCATGATAGAATTATTGGCAGTGGTGGTTACGTAGCCATTGTTAAATCCTGCTGCATAATAATACGATGTACCTGTATTTGTATAAACGCTGTTATAGTAAAATTTAGTTTTATCTGTAATGTTCAGCCATACTCCCCATCCGCTTGAAGTAATGAAATTATTGGCAATGATGGATGAATCCTTTACTGTGATGAAGCTATTGCTCACGGAGATTCCGAAAGTATAACTTGAAATTTCGTTGCCAATAATAATAACGCTATCCACTGAATTCAGCAATATGCCATCATACCAACTACTGTCAATAATATTATGGATAATGGCAAGCGCTTTTTCCTTTGTGCTACCAATAGCCATTGGACCGCCAAGCCCGTAAAAGGATGCATCACCTCCCCTTATTACATTATTTATGAAGGTGATATTATTATCCGTTCCTTCGGAATCATAAACGCAGTACCCGTAATTATTGGTAGATGGATCCGTTTTGATAAAACAATTTTCAAAGGTCAGGTGACTGCAACCGCTACTATATTGGATTGCATTAGCAAGAGTATCATTGGTATTGATAATGCTCATTTCCCGGAAAGTAATATAACTCGCATTTAAAAGCCAGATGGTATGTCCGTAATCAGGACTGTTACCTCTTGCGGAGGTATCCAGCAATACCTTTGAGCTATCGAGTGAGTTGGATTGGAAAGTAATCGTATTGGCCGCAGAGGCGCCTTTAACCTTACCTAAAGTGATACTTTCGTTGTAAATGCCATCTGCCACCTTGAAGATAACAGCTCCGCTGACTCCATTCAGACTGAGATCATTTACAGCTGCGCGGAAGGATGTATAGTTTGGAGATCCCTTACCACTGTTATCAATGGTATAGGTGCCGCTCAGTCCGGCTGCAAAAGTGGTTAGTGATAGGAAAATGAATAAAGCTGAGAGAATTAATGAGTTGTAGAATTGTTTCATACGCAATTGGGGGTTAGTTAAAACAAATTTAATGTTTTTTGTTAGAAAAAGAATATTACTTGAAAATAAATGGTTTTTATGCTAATGCATTGAATTTCGAAAAGAAATTTTGTATCAACAATCAATCATCATAAAACCCAATTAGACACAATCACTCCTTTACAAACTTCACTACAGACCCTTCATAGCGCAATATATACATGCCTTTTGCAAGACAGGAAACATCTATCCCGGTTTGGATTGAATGTATAAGTTGAGTGATCAATACTTTTCCTGACAAATCGGTGATGTATGCATAAGCTGGCGCTTGCGCCAGCGAAGCTTCTATAAATAGTTTATCACTGGCCGGATTCGGGTAAATAAAAATGCCTTTATCGGAAGTTTGGTTTTGAATGCCGACAAATAAAGCATATACAGAATCTCTGAAATTGGATGAACAACCACCTGAATTTGTAACTGAAAGAGTCACGTAATATTTACCGGATTTAACGTATTGATGATATATGCTAATACCTGAGTCCAATTTAGAGGTATCACCAAAATTCCAGCTATAAAATTTTGAAGTGGAATCATTTGCTTTAAAAACAATATCATTACTCTTACCGCCTAAAAAGCTAAACTTCGCATTTGGTAATGAATCAATATTTAAAATTGTTTTTAGTGTGTCTGTACTGTCTTCGTCCATTGGAACATACGCTTCGAAAACGCAAGAATAGATTCCGCCTTTCCTTGTATCCAATGTGTTTGGAAAACTGACCGTTTTATATGAATTTGGATAGAATGTCCCTTTATAAACAGTTGAATCCTTTTTGCCATTTATACTTGAGTAAACCTTTACATTCGTTTCCGTATCTACTCCCTTATTATAAATTTTTAAAGTATAAACCGATTGGGAATCTCCGCAACTACCATTGAGTGGAGAGATTAAACTTACCGGAACAACATTATGTATTTTAAATTCGTCGGCACCCATATCAGGAGAAATCGTATCACGCAAATCTCCGTCTATATCAGTACCCGGATCGTATTTATTGAATTTGCCTTTGTGATGAATCAAGCTGCTGCTTGCATGAAGGTTGCTCGTGCTGAAATAATTCGGATTTACTGCCACAGAGTGACTATCCACACCATATGACTTTAACCCTGAAAGACCCGAATAGGATTTATCAATCAGATAAGCACCGGAACCACCATTTAAGTCATTATAATCAGAACCAAGTTTAATTTGTTCAGGCCATTGCTGGCAGGTTAATTTAAATAAATAATCGCTACTTTTAGTAACGACAATATTGTTGTAAAAATATACGGTCGCCATACTGCCGTGATCTCCATCTATATAAATAAAGTCATCATAATTCCCATTCATCAGGAAACTGTTATAATACGCTGCGATGCCACCTAATTGTATCCTTGCAAACTCACCATCATCGGAAATAACAAAATTATTTACCATGTAAATGCTCAGGTAATCTCCTTCAATAGTCCCGTTCGTTATTTTATTTCCAATCAAATCTATACTTCCCCAATGCCCCCAGATCAGGTTATTGCCGGAAGATATCTTTATTGTATTCCCCTGAATTAAAAAATGATCCCTCGTTGATCTAAAACCACCAATAGAGCCTGTGATGGTATTTCCTATAAAGCTGTTATAATCTCCTTCCCATGATTCAGGAGCGTATATTGCAGATCCATTCTGCAAGACGCTATTTTGAAATAGCATATATTGAAGCTCATCCCCACCGCCTATGAGCGCGGTGCTGGTTGCAGATGCAATAATCCTGCTGTTGTAAAAAGAAATATGGTTAGCACTTGTATCTGCGAAAATGCAAGTGGAATAGCTTCCGCTGTTTTTTATAGTCAGGTGATTAAAATTATAAAATCCCGCACCATTGTAAAATCCATTAAAGGCAAAGTAAAAAACATAATTATTCGATGGATTGCTTGATTTAAAGTCAACGGAAACCTTAGAACTATCACCACTTGCTGCCTGAAAAGTGATGGTATTAATAGCGGAAGAATTGGAAATTGGTTGAAATTTTACTTGTTCATTGTAGGTTCCATCTGCAATATTGAAAATTACAGGACCGGAGATATTACTATCCGCCAATGCCTTTGCAGCGAGACTGATTGTTTTATAATTTCTTGCGCCTTTTCCGGCAGAATCTATTGTATAGGTGCCTTTTAGCTGTCCAATCGCAGAAATTGCGATATTTATTGACAAAACAAAAAGCAGGAAAGATTTTATCATAATTTTGAGGTTATTTAATTCAAAGATAGAAAAACATTTCTTTATTTAAGTATTTTAACAATTCGATAAAGCATCTTTGATTTATACTCATACAGCTTTGGCATAATACCACCCTTAAATTGTCGTTTTTTGATCTCGTTTCATTCCTCTTGTCTTTGTAGATTTGAACCATTAAAATTTAAAGAAA
>CAILMK010000510.1 GCA_903835275.1 uncultured bacterium
ACAGTTTGCTGAACAAAATGCCCTGCGCAAGGAAACCATTATCCCTGCGCGCGGACTTATCTATGACCGCAAGGGAAAAACCGTAGTGAATAACCAGACATTTTATGATGTGATGGTGACTCCCGGAAAAGTAAAGGACCTTGACACAAACGGTATCTGTAAATTGCTCGATGTTGATAAAGCGGATTTCATGGAGGCGTATGCAAACGCGGAAAGCTATTCGCGTTACCGTCCGAGTCCTGTGATCCGGCAAATTTCCTACGAACAATACGGCAGCCTTCAGGAGCGTTTGTTTGAATTTAAGGGCTTCTTCGTACAGGCACGGGAAGCAAGGACCTATCCAAAGGCCATTGGTGCGCACGTACTCGGTTATCTTGGTGAAGTTACTGATAAGGAAATAGAAAAATCCGATGCCTATTATAAGATAGGGGATTACATTGGCAAAAGCGGATTGGAGCATTCATACGAAAATGAATTGCGCGGACAGAAAGGTGTGAAGAACGTTTTGGTGGATGTACTCAACCGTGAGCAGGGCAGGTACATGAATGGAAAATATGATGTGCCTGCAATTTCAGGAAGAGATCTTTTGACAGGACTGGATCTCAGTCTGCAGGAATATGGTGAGCGATTATTGAAAGGAAGAAAAGGAAGCATTGTTGCGATAGAACCGAAAACCGGGGAGATCCTTGCGATGGTTTCCATGCCTTCTTACGATCCCGGAATGTTGTTAGGAAGAAAACGCAGTTCCAATATCGGCAAGCTGATGATAGATCCGGATAAACCTATGTTCAACCGTGCGATACAGGCGCGCTATCCGCCCGGATCTACGTTGAAACCACTGATGGCTTTATTTGCGCTGCATGAGCGCGTGGCTACCCAGTCTACAACGTATGTATGCAACGGCGCCTATCACCTGACTGCTACACAAAATATAAAATGCCACGCGCCGGGTACTTTTGATATGCATGGCTCTATTCAGATGTCGTGCAATACATACTACTGTAATGTGTTTCGTTTATTAATTGATAATCCGCACTACGGTACGCCTGCGCGCGGACTGGATAATTTTGCCGACCACCTGAAGGAATTCGGACTTGGACATCAACTTGGCATTGATATTCCTAATGAGAATAAAGGTATCATTCCATCGGTGAGTATGTACGACCGCGCATATGGCGTAAGGGCTTGGCATTCCTCCACCATTATTTCACTGGGAATCGGTCAGGCGGAAATGAGTTTTACTCCTTTGCAGATAGCAAATAATGCAGCCATCATCGCGAACAAGGGATATTATTTCGCGCCGCATTTCGTCCGCGGATTTGACCGAAGCGGCAAACGCGAAATGCTCAACTGGCAAAGACATAGCATAAATATTGATACTGCTACATTCCGTTTTGTGCAGGATGCGATGCAGGATGTTGTGGATCGTGGCACTGCTACTATGGCGCGTGTAAAGGGAATTTCTATCTGTGGAAAAACCGGAACGGCGCAAAATCCACATGGACGCGATCACTCCATTTTTATGGCGTTCGCGCCCAAGGAAGATCCGAAGATTGCAATATGTGTGATCCTGGAAAATTCAGGTTTCGGTGGTACATGGGCAGCACCGATGGCAGGACTGATGATCGAAAAATATCTGCGTGATTCTGTTACAGATAAGTGGCAGGAAAAGCGGATCCTTGAATCTGATATCGATGCCATTGAAACCATTTACGATAATAGTAATAAAGGTGCACATGGTGGGCATGCGGAACATGGTGCAAAGAAAGAAGTGAAACCAAAGGAAGAACCAAAGAAAGAAGAAACAAATGAGCCAACAGCGGATTAACGTAGCGAACCAATCGCTTTTCGGCAGGCTCGATTGGGTACTGGTAAGCATTTATTTTGCCCTGATCGTCATCGGCTGGTTCAATATTTATTCCTCGGAATACAGCGAAAACCAGAAGGCGATGTTTGATTTCAGCATGAGCCATGGCAAGCAGATCACATGGGTGGGTATATCGCTTTTTGTCGGCTTTATCATACTGATGCTGGATGTGCGCGTGTATCATACGCTGGGCTATGTATTTTACGCAGTCATGCTCGTGCTTGTGGTCGCTACAATATTTGTGGGCAAGGTTGTAAACGGCGCACAGGGATGGTTGCAGATAGGAGGATTCCAGTTACAATCTGCCGAACCGATGAAGGTGGCTACTGCGCTTGCGCTGGCGAAATTCCTTTCCAATTACGGTATTGACCTTAAAACCCGGCGTGACAAGGCATTTGCATTCGCAATAATATTTCTGCCAGTTGCACTGGTACTTGCACAGAATGATACAGGTTCCGCACTGGTATTTCTTGCACTTTTTGTAATGCTGTTCAGACAAGGATTGGAACCGTATTTTATTGTAATTCCTGTCTGGATAGGTGCAGTATCACTAATGGTATTGGTTTTTGATAAATTGCCGGTCATTATTGTGCTTTCTGTAATCGGAGTCATCGGATATTTGTTATTACGCCGCTCGCCGATAAGGGCAATATTTCTTCTAATTGTATTGTATTTGTTTTCTCTCGGGGTAGTTTTTGGTGTGGACTTCGCATTCAATAAAATACTTAAAGATTACCAGCGCGACCGTATAGAAGTTCTCATTGGTAAAAAAGTGGATATGAAGGGTGCCGGTTATAACGTGCATCAATCGCTTATTGCCATCGGTTCCGGAGGTTTTATCGGCAAGGGTTATTTGAAAGGCACGCAGACAAAATATAATTTTGTTCCGGAGCAAACCACGGATTTTATTTTCTGTACCATAGGAGAGGAGTGGGGCTTCCTGGGTAGTGCGCTGGTGGTATTGCTCTATATGGCATTGATGTATCGCATCACCGTTATAGCAGAGCGGCAGAAATTTGTTTTCAACCGCTGCTATGCCTACGGGGTCTTATCCATTATATTTATTCACTTCCTTATCAATATTTCCATGACGCTTGGCTTATTCCCTGTGATCGGAATACCATTACCATTCATCAGTTATGGAGGTTCGGCAATGTTGGGCTTTACAATTTTATTATTTATTCTTCTGAAACTTGATGCCGCAAATCAGTCGGCGTATTGATCTGATTGGGAATTACAACTCTTTTATTTCTCAGGGATTCTGATGAATTGTACTTTTATGTGAAATTTTATATAGGTTTGTGAAAGTATTCGAAAATTCTTTTTTATAATGCTAATTATCCGAACCTTATTGGATCTTTCAGGAGATGATTTTTCTCCAATTAAATTGATGGAAGAAATCCGTGATCCTGTTTTGGTATTTCACACTTTTGAGGCGACGGATTATAATGATGGGCTTAAAGAAAATTATGGGTTTGGTTCTATTTCAATTCTGCACCCTCAGAAGATCGGCCTGCAATATGAATTGGAGCAATATGAAAAATGGTATGTGGAATTCATTGAAAAATACCATGAAACCTTTCTAAAGCACGGTGTACAAGAGATTAATTTATTTATAGACGCCTTTTATTCCCTTCAATGTAATTTTGAAATATTTGACAAAGCTTTGTTGCGTCGAATTACAAAATATGATATTTCTATTCCAGTCAGTGTAGTTCAATTATCAAGCGGGGAGATAAGGGAAATTATGATAGATGCTGGTTTTGACTTGGAAAAAGTTAATACATACGTTGAAGAAAATGGATGATGAAAACGAACATGCAATTAAATTCGGTTGATAATTTAGATTCTCATTTTGAAAAAGTATTCAAAGATACTTCTTTAGGGACTCTATTCGGATCCGGTTTGGAAAGAGACAGGTTTCATATTGAGAACTTTGAAAGCAATGAAATAAGAATTGCTTTTGCAAATATGTTTTTAACTACAAGCCTTCAGGGGAAATTTTGGATTCGACTTTCATTATATAACAATCTTGATAAAAATTTAAAGGAATTAATATCTGCTGGTTTTGATGTTAAGTTTCATGAAGATGCTTTTCAAAAAGCGATTGAGGAAGGTACTGTAATATGGAAGGAATTTGATCGTTATTCCATTCAAATATTCAAGCCTCTTTTAGAATCTCATTTGAACTTTGAAATAGGCCTTTCCCCTGCCATTAATGCGATCTGTTATTTTGTGAATTTTGACGACGGTATAGTTATTAATATCTATGATGACAGGGGGATGGATATTGTATTTAATGACGCAGGCTCCAAATTGAAGTTTTACGAATTAATGGAGAATGAATTGACTCTAAATCCGGAATTTAATCCCATAGACAATTTTAGAGGTGTTTAAGATATTTTAGTGTGGAATGAATGAGAGCAAGTCTTAGACTTGCTTTGAATTTTTTTCAAAGTATTTCTACTCTCTAATCTACCTGATAGTATAATTATCCCTTTCTCAATTTTCGAAGTATGGTCAATAGGTTTTATATTGCAATCCCAATAGCCGAGTTTGTTTCTTTCTTCCATGCTCATATAATTTTTTGAATCTTTAGATGGAGTTGATGTTGTTACGATTCCGATTATTTCCCATTGAAGGCCTTTGTCATTAGATATTTTCATTCCGAGTTCAGGAATGAAGCCATCTTCAACTTTCAAGCTAGCTACATACGATTTTAGAAAATCAATTTCAAAGACATTTCCAATTGTTACAGGCTTCA
>CAILMK010000511.1 GCA_903835275.1 uncultured bacterium
TCTCATTATCTCCGTTGATGTCATGGAACATATCCTTGAGGATGTGGAGGTTTTCAGGAATTTCTACGCATCCCTCCGTCCGGGTGGGATGTTGCTGATCAATACCCCTTCCGATCAGGGCGGCTCTGATGTAAAGGAAGAAGGACAGGAATCCTTTATCGGTGAGCACGTCCGTGATGGTTATAATATCAAGGAGATCGAGGACAAATTGCGTTCGGTAGGTTTCAAAAATGTGGATGCTCGCTACGCTTACGGTACTCCCGGAAAAATAAGCTGGAGGCTTTCCATGAAATATCCGATGACCATGCTGAATGCATCCATGGCTTTCATTGTTATCCTTCCCTTTTATTATCTGATTACTTATCCTTTTGCATACATCCTGAACTGGTTTGATGTAAGCGGAAATCATAGTTCAGGTACCGGATTATCAGTTAAAGCGTGGAAATAGCTCAATAATGTGATAATTCGGTAATTCGATAATTTGTTAATAAAAGGAAATGATCACCAAGAATCAGGGTGCTGATTCTATCTTTTCAATTGCAATAATTCAATGATGAAGGATATGACTACTGAAAACCCAATACTAATATTAACTTTTCAATTTAGCCTTGACATTATCAATTTTGTTGAATTGTTGAATGACTCTAGGAAATGGGCGATTGCAAATCAAATTCTGAGGGCAGGTACTTCTATTGGGGCAAATGCTACTGAAGCTCAAAATGCTGAAAGCAAAGCAGATTTCATTCATAAAATGAAAATTGCCGCAAAAGAAGCGGATGAAGTTGAATACTTTTTATCCCTTTGTCAACACAGCGAACACTACCCAAATTGTGAAAAACTTCTAGCCGATATTTTACCCATTAAAAAGATCCTGGCAAGAATTATATCCTCATCCAAAAATAGTATGAGCTCAAACTAACTAATTTTCATTACCGAATTATCACATTATCGAATTACCGAATTGAATCTTCCCTTTTTCATAGCAAGAAAATACTTTTTCTCGAAAAAAATTTCGGGGGTGGTTCATATTATCTCGGGTATTTCGCTGACGGGAATTACAGTGTGCAGTTTTGCACTGATCGTGATCTTATCCGTTTTCAATGGCTTGCAGGATACCATTAGCAAACTCTATAATATCTTCGATTCTGACCTCAAAGTTATTCCAGCCAAGGGTAAATATTTCCACCTGAGCAGGGAGCAGATCAACGCCATTAAAAAAAGTGATTATATACTGAGTGTTTCCGAAGTTATTGAAGAAAATGCTGTTCTCAAATATGGCGATAAACAAACCATTGCCACTTTTAAAGGGATAGACCCACCCTATTTGCGCACCATGAAACTGGATTCAGGGGTTACTAATGGAGAACCTATTATCAGGAATGGCGCCCTCAGTTATGCGTTGGTGGGCAGCGGAGTTGCTGCGCGCCTGAAGCTTGAAGGCAAGGATGAATTCAAACAGATAGACGTGTACGTCCCCGGTAAAGGGGATATTAATATCCTTGATCCTGAAAATGCCTTTAGCAGAAGGGGAATTTATCCATCCGGCAGATTTTCCACTGTACAGGAATTCGACGATCACTATATCATCGTCCCGATTTCATTTGCGCGCCAATTGGAAGACCGACCCAAGGAAATGACCTCATTCGAGATCAAGGCGAAGGATGAAAAATACGTAGAAAAAATCCGGAAGCAGGTCGCTGATGTAGTCGGCCCCGGCTTTAAAATACTGGATAGGTTTGAACAGGAACCCACCACTTATAAAGTAATGAAGTCAGAGAAGTTCTTTGTATACCTTATCCTGACCTTCATCATGCTCATAGCCGCGTTTAATATGGTGGGCGGATTGCTTATGCTTGCCATAGACAAAAAACAGGACATGATGGCCCTGCTGAGCATGGGTGCAACATCCAATACATTGCAGAAGATCATATTTTACGAAGGTTTGCTTTTATCCATAGTCGGCGGTGTGGCAGGTATTATTCTTGGAGGCCTGATAAGCCTGGGACAACAAAAATTTGGCTGGGTGCAGATCAACGGAGGTGAAACAAATTATTTTGTTTTAAATGCCTACCCTGTTTCCTTTCAATTATCGGATTTCGTACTCGTATTTGCAACCGTAATTGTTTTAGGATTGAGTGCATCCTGGTATCCTGCCATGATTGCTAATAAGCGTTTGAATATCGCGGATCTGAAGAGTTAGTTTTATTTCTGTATCAATTTATTCCCGTTCTACTTTATTCTTATCTGCGACGGCATGAAGGTGACTTTCCCCCGTTATCTTCAACTACACAAAGTTTTTCTCTTATACAATTAAGAATAGACTAAACGTTTGATTCTTTCCCCGAGAAATCGGGACAGGCAGGATCATAATATAGATTTAAAAACTGTGCTGATGCTGAAGGCATCAAACGTTTATAGAAAACGCGCCTGGAATCAAGAACGACCGACACAAAAAAACCGGAGCTTACGGGCTCCGGCTGAATTATATAAACAAAACATGAAAAGACTTAGTTATTGGCAGGAACTGCGATCAAAGCTGCCTTGGCAAGTTTCCTTTGGCGAATAGTTCTTACTGCGAATCCGATTATCATTAGGGTTATCATTGTTTTACTTGTTTAGGGGTTATCCTTGCGTTTATTGTGATTCAAAGATGCGACAGGATTGAACCCGAAAAAAGCCGGAATTAAGGAACGGCGGAGTTGGATTAATAAACGGTGGATTGTTTTGTAGAAACGTTGCATGCAACATCTCATAAATTGGTCTTGGAATTCCAGACGTAGCATGTAACGTCTCTACGATAATTCCTTCAACATATATATCCCAAAAAAGAAGCGCCCTCCCGATAATCGGGAGGGCGCTTTAGTTATTTGATTAAGTAAAGGATAGCCCTTTCAGGCTATCCCTACTTCTTAGTATTTAATAAATTTCCTGGTTTGTACACCTTCATCAGAACTGTAGATGAATGTATATACACCTTGTGCAAAACCTTGCATGTCCAGTTCAATAGCATTGCTGCCCTTGATCACGTGAACGCTTTGTTCTGCCACCGCCTTGCCTTCA
>CAILMK010000512.1 GCA_903835275.1 uncultured bacterium
ATGTATAGTTTACACCTTCACTTGCGGTGTTATCAAAATAATCAAGCTCTGCTTTTGCCTTGTCGGAACTGATCCAGACCGGAGTCATATTTAATTTCACAAACGCATCATTGCCACTTTGACGATAGACATTAAATCCATTCAGGTTTAACTCTTTATACTGCTTCATTTCCACATTCCAGACAATTTCTATTTTTGTCTTTTTCTCTGTGGCACGCGTCGTGATTTCTATCGGTGGAGAAAGATTCGGTTTATCACCGTATTTCCATTGGTAGGTACCGGCAGGATCTTCCTGGGTTTTACCACCAATGACCGGAAATAATCCGTATTCATACAATTCATCAAAAGGCATATTCTTATCCACCAAACCAAAGCCACTCAATAGCGCGATGTCGTAGTCAATACTGAATGCCACCTTCATGCTTTGAACAGAATTGGGATCTGATTTAACCTGTGCAAGAAAATCCTTTTTGGAAAATGGCTTTAAGGTGGTATGTACTGCCTTATCCTTTTTCAGATACAAATCCAGTTTTGCTTTCAGCGCCTGCTGGCCTTCCTTGTCAGAAACTACATTATCGTAATTCTTGGAAACACTTATTTCAGGATAGATGGTGGATTTAGAAAGCTCCACCCATTTTGAATTTTTATCCTGGGTAATCACCCTGCGTTTAATGACAAAGCCTTCCAGCTTATCCTGCCATGTATCCACATACCAGAGCAGCTTAACTACATTCTTGTTTCCTTCGCCATACAGGTGGTAAGGATTTACCTGCGCGTTGAGAATGAAATTAGAACCAAATAAAATAAATACTACTGCTAAAAGCCGTTTCATTAAAGGGGGGAGAATGATTTATTTATATCCTTGTAAAAATGTGTTTTATATTCCTATATTAAATCCAATGCCCGGTTGCAATCCGAACGGAAGGTTGACGTACATGGTGCCGGATAAGTTTGCACTTCCGTTGCCCGCGCTTATTGTACCATTCGCCGCGCCGGAGACCGTTACATCCTGATCAAAGAACCAGTTGCTCATGGTCAGTGTGCCGCTTCCGTTTACGAGTACTCCAAATGCGCCGTTAAGGCCGTTCTGGTTGATCGCTACGTTTACATCGGAGTTCATGTTCATTTGCATATTGCCACCGATGTTAAAGCCACCAAAGCCCATATTTACTGCGTAGTTGAATCCTGCACTTGCCTTTCCTCCGAGGCTACCTGTAAAGTTAGTGCCGCTGGAAGTAGCCCCACTGAAATTAATGAATCCGTTGGTGAGGTTGATATGCGAAAGCAAAGTACCTGTCATGTTGTTTCCACTGGCAGACCATTGACCATTGCCCACTGAAAAATTCATCACATTCTTATTCGTTGATAAGATCCAACCGTTGGAAGGGAAATTAACCGTGGAAGAAACACTTCCTGAAATCTGGTTGGCAGGAATCATATAATTGATCGCCATGGTTCCTGTGAAGTAAGGATTAGTTTTAAGAACATTCAGCGTACCGCTCAGGCTTAGTTGTACGTTTCCGTTTCCGAATTGCGCAACAGTTTGCCCCACGAGTTCGCACATATTGGCAACGTCCGCAATGCCAAGTTTCAAACCAACCACGTATGTGCCCTGTTCAGGATCTCCGCCTTGTGCAGTCGGATCGTTCAGTTTATAATTCATTCCGAATTGTCCGCCGAGCTGGGAAATTTTTAATCCTGATTGTCCGAGTGGAATATTTACACCTGCATTGAGGCTAAGGTAAGCGAAGTTATAATCAGGCGCCTGCATGGCTCCGATATCAATCATACCGCCCACACCAATGGTGGTGAAATTACCATTGAAGGTACCGGTAAACCTGTTTGCTCCCATGGTTGCAGAAAAATCTACAGAAACAGGAGGCTTGTTAAAGCTTCCTGATATTCCTCCCACAGTTATAGTACCGGCATCATTGATGCTCATATTATTTACCTGTAATGCAGCGGCAACCGTTACATTTATTTCCACTTTTGCAGAAATGGTCAGAGTGCCCGGCGCATAATTGGCATTGATAAGTTCAAATGTAAATGCCTTGTAAGCTACTTTTCCGGAGCCGTTAAATTTAGTCAGGCTTCCATCTTTTATTTCAAATTCCGTAATGGAAACATTTGCATCAAATAGATCATGTTTTGCTTCCAGTGAACCGCGTATAGAAGTCATGTCAAAATTCTGATTGAAATCCGCCATGAGGTTCAAATTGGATAAGGTCATGGATAATGCCTTCAGGTTTGAAGCATTAATGTTTGCGTTGCAATTACCTGCACCAAAATCAAGCCCGAGTGTAATGGAGCCATCAGTATGCGCCATCTGGTCAACAGTCACTGAACCGCTGCCGGTGGTAAAATTAATTCCGTTCAGCATATCCACTTGTACACCCAATGAAAGCGTGTTCATGGTAATCCTGAATGCATCGGTAACGTAACTTGCTCCTGCCACCACTTTGAATGTACCTGTAAACGTTCCGGAAGAATTGAGGTTGCCCCCTTGTAAGCTGGCGATGGTAGTACCCGTCTTCACAATATCCATGTTTATATTGTGTACTCCGCTAAAGTCAAAACTACCTGCCCATCCGTTTGTGTTATTAAAGTTAAATGTAACGTTGCCATTTACTCCCTGGCGCAAAATCACCAGTCCGTTCATCAATGGCTTATCAGCATTCATGTTTACATTCATAGTAACAGATCCGCCAAGATTTCCATTGGGAGATACGGTAAGTGCAAGACTTGATATTTTCAAATTAATAAAACCTATCGTTCCTATATCAAGGTCCCCGCTCCAACTGATGGCAACATTCTTGATGGCGCCTGTCTGACAATTTTTATTGAAGGAAAGTGTGGCGCCGGTAATGTTTACCTGTTTGGAAACTACGCCAGCCATGGTCATTGCAAAGGATGCGTTGGTGGTGGAATAGTTACAAAATCCTTGTCCGTCCGGTGTGGTGGAAGTTGGATTTGCAGTGAAATTAGCTGCAATCGGTCCAAAACTCATGCCGGTTGTTATCGGTGCGCAATTGCAGGTTACCCTGCAATATTTTACCATCGTAACCGCAGAATAAGATACTCCCTGGATTTTGAAAACAACCTTTACGGGTGTTACGGATGTTGTATCGTTTAGTTGTATGCTTACTGTCTGTGAACTTGTATTGCTAAGGGAAACACCATTGCCGCTAAGAATGGACCAGCTATAGCTGCCAAAAGGAACCGCACTTGCAGTACCTGACTTGGCCTGACCAATGCAAATGGTATCCGGCAAGGTGACCTTTATACTGTAAACGGTGAAATCAAAAGGTACGTCGCCGCTTTGATCCTTTACAGTTCCTTCCGTTACCCATTTATCTTCGTCTGCATCCCAGATACCGCCGGACTTGAAATGTACTTCATAATGTCCGTTCAGTTTTGCAGCAACAGAATTACCGGGTTCTGGGCTACTTCCCACATCAGGAAATATCTTGCCATCCCATGTTTTTGTTTCATTCGGACCTATGGAAAAATCACTTGGGTCCACTGTATATTGAATAGGCCCGGTAGTAGTGATGCTAACCGATCCGTTTTCATATTTATCCGTTGTTTTGCTCTGCGAACCGCTAAAGTTGGAAAACTCTCCTGTCTGCTTGCTAACATACAGGGCGGTTTGGGAATAAGTTTGTTGCATTCCTCCAAGAAAAACAAGGAGCAATGCAGCAATCTTTATAAAATATGTGTGTAATTTTCTTGTCATAATTTAGAACATAAAATTCAGGTTTGCCAAACCATAATACTCATTGTATTTGTTTGCGGGGGTTGCATCAATATAATTGGTACTTCCAACTTCCATAGAGTAACTAACATATTTGCTTATTTCCTGCCTGTATTGCATCATAAGCGTATTTCTTGCATTGGAAGTGGCGTAAATGGTTGCGTCATTCCTGTTCGTATTATATCCTGCTGTAATAGTGATCTTCGGCTTCTTGAAATTATAACCTACCGAACCTCCCATGGTATTCATGCGTTGCAATACACCACCACCCACTGTTATAGTGTTATAATTGGAATATTGTACTGATAAAACCAAAGGCACGTTCAAACTCTGTTGTATGGTAGCAAATATAACATCTGAAGTGCTGTTATTGTCCGGCAAGGCATTATTATTTCTAACAGTCCCGCTGTACATAATGTTAAAATTGGTGGCTGCTTTTCCTTCCGCGAGGCGATAATTGAAGCCTGCGTTGTAGGTTAAGAGCTTGTCAGTTATCTTATAATACGATTCGATATAACTGGTTGTGATCCTGTCATTTTCCCGGTAGCTTGCAAAAAATTGCGGCCATTTCGGGTTTGGTGTCAGGCTCAGGCTGGCTATATAATAGTTGTTAACGATCTTATTGGTCAACTGGTTGTACAGGTTGTCCCCGTTAGTAACCACCTTTACTTGTACGCCAATTCTTCTCTTCCAGAAATTCATATTATCAGCAAGGCTTACTTCCTGAATGTCATTCCTCATGAAAGGATTCCCAAAAGATTCATAAGCTGGTCCTACCCTATGATAATCAAATGAAAAGCGATTGAACCATAGCTTTAGTGTGGATTTTACAAACCATGTTGCAGATGCCAGTTTTTGTATCAGCAAAGGCGAGGTGGATGGATTTATAATGATGAGCCCTTTGAAAAAGGACGGATCGAAACTGAAGTTTTGCTTCAGGGTAGTATCAATTTCCTGCCTCGTTAATGCAGGCCTTGAATAATCATTCGTGGTCATACTCATGGCAAATCCCGCTGATTCATGGAATACGCCGTTTTGAGTGATGATTGCCTGGTCTGCGCCTGCAACAATATTTTGCATGGGGCCGGTACCAAACCTTATTGAATTGGTATCATCATAGGCACGTAATAAGGTTATGCCGAATATGGACCCTTCCTGTTCCTTGCCACCGTTGATGCGAGCGGCAATAATCTTCCGTCTGTATACACCGGGATTTACATAGAAGGAATCACGCCTGCTGTCTGTGCGGATATTGTAGGGAATAAAGGCGGTGTCCTTTCTCACCTTCAAAATATTTCCGTCAACTGCCCGGCTCAGGTCGCCCTCAACCACGCTTATATTTATCCTGGGTGCTTTGAAAATAGCTTCAACGCCATCTACGCGCACCCCGTTTAAAACCACGGCATCGTATGTAGGAAAATTGGTCCCGTAATAAACCTCAAACTTGTTATTCTTAAGGCCTATTCTGAATTTGCTTCTTGGCTGAACGTATGCGTAGTCTGTATTAGTCCAGTATCCGGAAATAGGCATGGACCATGATTTGGAACCTTGGTTCAATATTAAAACTCACTTCATTATTTATCCTCGGTGCCTGGCGAAGCCCTTTTCCGGGCCCGGTGGCTGTATCAATACGGGTTCCCACGCTGATAAATCCGTTGATGTCCCAATTTCTTTTTATCTGTGAGGGGGTTGCGCCTGCCATCTTTGCAGAATCCACGGCGTTGGATGTTATTTCAAAATCCCACTCCAAAACCGCCAGTTGTCCGCCGTCGCTGGTTTCGGCATTCATTTTAAGATGGTGCTTTCCACTTCTCAGATGTTGCAGGTATAGCATCGTTACTTTTTTATCGGTCACCTTGGCTTGAAAATTTATTATGAATCCATCCATCATTAACCTGACTGAGGATTTCTTAAAGGTTTCGCTGTCCAAAAGTTGTACGGCAATGAATAATTCACCGTCCTTGACTTTTGCTCCTGC
>CAILMK010000513.1 GCA_903835275.1 uncultured bacterium
CGAAGAGAATTCAGAATACAGAAGATGGGATAAAGAATTTGGGACGGACCACCCCGCCCTAAAGGGCACCCCTCCTAAAAACAGGAGGGGGATTTAAAAAATCTTCGATTTTTATTGGCGTCTATGATTTTAGAAACTTAAACTTTACCCACTCCATATCGTCCGCAGTGGTGACTTTAATATTTACATCCTCGCCTTCCATGAGGTTGACGTCAAATCCGGCGGCTTCATAGACAGAAGCGTCATCGGTAAAGAGATTGGAAAATTCCTGCTCGTATGCCTGAAGTAGATTAGAAAGATTAAACACCTGGGGTGTTTGTACAATGCGGTAATTCCTGCGATCTGTGGCAACCCATTTATCATTTTTCTTTTCCCTGAGAGAATATGGAACAGGTGTTACCGGAATTGCTGAACCGTATCTTCTTGCTTCCTTGAAAGTATTATTGATCAGTGATGCACTCACCAATGGCCTTGCCGCATCATGAATGGCAACGAGTTCTTTTTCTCCGGCACTCGTCACTCGCCCATCGTCACTTGCTATTGCGTTCAACGCGTTTTTCACAGAGTGAAAACGTTCCTTGCCGCCGGCAACAACAGTGTGCGGAATTTGTTTTGAAATTTCAAGGCTTTCCCAATGGGAAATATGCTCTGCCGGAAGTACCAGGAAAATTTGAGTGGTATTATCTGCCTCATGAAAGCGCATCAGGCTATACGCCAGCATGGGTATGCCATTGATCAGACGGAATTGCTTGGGAACATCCCCGCCCAACCTGGTTCCGGAACCACCGGCAACGATTATTGCGTACAAGTTATTGAGTTATTAAATAATTGAGCTATTAAGTAACTAAAGTTTAACCCTTAATTCCCTAATAGCTCAATATCTTATTTATTTGATCTGCTAAATAATCAACATAGCGTCCCCGTAATCAAGGAAACGGTATTTTTCTTCAATGGCAATTTCGTAGGCTTTTTTCATCAGGTCGTGCCCGAGGAAAGTTGCCGTGGAAATATAATATGCCGACATAGGCGAATGGAAATTGGTTACCATGCAATTGGCTATGCTGAAATCATACGGAGGGAAAATGAACTTTTCGGTCCATCCTTCCATCGGTTTCAACCTTCCATTGGCAGATACAGCCGATTCAACGGCGCGCATCACGGTATTCCCAACAGCGCATATATTCTTTTTCTCATCCTTTGCCTTGTTCACTATATCAGCGGTTACGGCAGGAATGATGAAATTTTCAGAATCCATTTTATGCTTGGAAAGGTCCTCTACTTCTATTTTACGGAAAGAGCCCAATCCAAGGTGCAACGTAACATCTGCAACATTAACACCCTTGATCTCGAACCATTTAAACACTTCGCGGCTAAAATGCAATCCGGCAGCCGGAGCGGCTACAGCACCTACATTTTTAGCGAAAATGGTTTGATAATCATCCAGATCCTGTTCAGTGGCTTTGCGCTTCATGTACTTAGGGATCGGGGTTTCGCCCAACTGAGCAAGAACTGCATTGAACTCCTCCTGGGTATAATCATTCAGGAAACGGATGGTCCTTCCGCGGCTGGTGGTATTATCAATTACCTCAGCAACAAGGATATCCTCATCATCATCTCCAAAAAATAATTTATTGCCTACTCTGATCTTACGGGCAGGGTCCACAAGAACGTCCCAAAGGCGATGTTCGCGGTTAAGCTCCCTTAAAAGGAACACTTCAATCTTGGCTCCGGTCTTTTCTTTCTTGCCATAAAGGCGGGCAGGAAAAACTTTCGTATTGTTCAGGAGCATTACATCACCCTCATCAAAATACGCTACAATATCTCTAAAACGCTTGTGCTCAATCTCTTTCGTGTTCCTATTGATGACCATTAAACGGGATTCATCCCTATAATCGGCAGGTTGTTTGGCAATAAGGGCGTCAGGAAGATCGAACTTAAAATCCGATAGTTTCATAGTTTATAAAAAGGATACAAAATTAATACAAAAAGGGGGGGGTAGTACCGTTTTGCCCGTAAAAATTAGTAGGTTGGTATACGTTTCTGATTCAAGCCTTTACAATATCATGGTAGCTAATTGTCTGCGATTACCTGATTTAAGGATCATTTTACGAAATTTGGCTTATGAAAACTAAAACCATTCTTTCCAGCTTTTGCCTACTGGCTTTTTTTTTCATTTTTTCCGGTTGCAGGGTTACTTGTCCGGATGTAGCTTGTGTCCCCATTATTTATCCGGGCTTTGTCTTCAAAATAACCGGAGCAAATTTATTCGCCATAAATGCGAGTCTAATACGAATTGATAAATCCACGAATAAGCCATTGGATAGTGCACAGTTCAGCCCTTATGGAGAGAATACCTTTAATAGGTGGGCAACGATGGGCAATAATGGAAACTACGAGATCAAGGACTATAACTACATTCTCCGAACATCCATCCCAAGCATGGATACATTATTTGAAGTGGCCTATACTAAAACCATAAGTGATGTTGCCTGCGGTAAATGCTCAGATGGTACCAATGACAATGTAAAAGTTACCACTTACCAGAACTTCAACTACAAATGCAAAGGAAAAACCTATCGTGATATTGATACACTGGTAATTGGGAAGTAAATATATGAATTCGCTCTTCTAGGTCAAAAGACCTCGAATAGCGCGACAGTTAGCTCAAATTTATTATGTTCAAACTATTATTTTAATAGTTGAGATATATAAGAGGGGATAGTAAAGGGTATATTCGTCATTGCACCTGCCAAAATAAATGCCAGAAAAAAAGAAACGAAAAAAATAGCTGTATAGATTTGCATGCTCGAAATATATGTGCCAATATTCGGATTACCTAAGGAATTGATCTCTTCTTTTGATAACTTATTTAGATTAACCGCTTTCTTCCCGTCAATTGTAAAAAGAAAAGGCGACTTCTTTTCCTCATAAAAATCGGGATAATTTTTCATTATATAAGCATTGATATTCCTTGATGAAGCCTGACATATGGCATACATCATGAATATAATAAGAAAATATGGAATGACAAAAGCTCTATCTTTAAAGAACATTAATGGCAAAACTATAGCAGTTAGAATTATATGAGCAATAATATATTTTTTCACGTAGTGCATTGAATTATTATTTTATCACCCCTCCGCTCTTCGAGGTCAGGAGACCTCGAAGAGCGAGGGTTTTTTCCACGTCATTTTTTCTTTTGAATATAATTTAAAGTAAACTCCATTACTTCATCTTTACCTTTTCGGATGCCATTCAAGGTTCTTTTAATAAATAGATCAGGTTTAATTCCGACCCCTTGTGTTGTAGTTCCATCTGGATTATAAATACCGATGCCTGTATAATTTATTGAAACATTTCCAGGCAGACTAAATGTGAATGTAGCGCCATCCGTACCAGATGTATTTGAGCCAATTATTGTTACTTTACTACTATTACGTAATCTCATTAACTCAAATTCTCCCTTAGACAATGTTCGCTCATCTATTAAAACAATAATTTCTCCTTTGAATTTCCAAGATGACACTATTGAATTCCATCCGTACGAAAGTGGCTTTCCAATGTAAAAAGTCCCCGGATGATCACCATTAGGATACATTGTCGATAAAAAAAAATGGCAATTATATACCCTAATGTACAAGAATTTTTGTGATAGTGTAGGCTCTTAGTAGTCCTACTTCTTTTTGATAGGCTCTTTTGTTAAGAGAACCTTTAATACATCTTCGGGTGTAGCTTGAATTTTAAGCTTCACCTCTTTTTTCTTCCTCTGTTTTTTCACCTTGACGGTCATAAGTACAAAGATACGGAATTTTTAAATAATTCATATCTTTGATGTAAGGTAGCGGAGCAGGGTTTCTGTTCTTAGTTTCTTATTTTCATTTACCCTGTTTACGCTACCCCTTAATTTAAAATTATGAACAGTAGTTAATTATATATAAATCAACGTATTAAAATATACGATGTGACTTATTTCTGCCTATCGAACTTCCACATTCGGCGAGGGAAACTTTCCCTTCAAGCAGCACGGAATTAATGTCAGCATCTTACGGCAAGCGTGAGGGCTGTTTTATTCTATGCCAATGGTTGTGGAAGACCTGATAGGTAGATTAAGATTAAGCCCTCACTTCGTGTTTTAACGAACCGCTTTGGGCTTGGCATTAACCTATTAAACTTCCACGATGAAACATCTATTTTTGGTAATAGCGCTTACTATACCCTTGCTATCCAAATCACAAACAACCCTTTTAGGCTTTAGTAGATATTATATTGCTGTAACATGGGGTAATATTCACCCTGAATACAAAACAGTTAGCTCTAATCCTGATATGCTGTGCTTAAAAGATACCCTTTCTGAAAAAATGATCCGTTTTGATTTTAATAATCAAAACCCACAAACTGTAAACAAGATAACTGTTTCGTTCCTAAAAGAGGGTGATGCAATTGCAGCTTTTTACGAGTACTCTTTGGCGGGGTGGAAAGAAATATCTACCACTCTTCTCTATAATAAGCCCACCAATGAAGCTGTTAGCCTTATTATAGAAGGAAGGGCATACCTTTTAATGTTTTTTAAAAACGATTAATTATAATGAGA
>CAILMK010000514.1 GCA_903835275.1 uncultured bacterium
CCTTTGCCACCGGAGAATGCTCTATTGCTGCGATTACATATTTTGAATCAGCCGTAAAAGTCACTGCATTAAATGGCTTCGGAAACCTGAGCTTCCATGTTTTCATTTCAGTTCCATCAGCTACATTCCATAAGCGAACTGTACCATCAATGGATCCGGAAGCAAGGTACTGCCCCGTCGGATTAAACGCACAAGTGAAAACTTTCCAGGTATGTCCTTCAAAAGTCTTTTCTATTTTTCCGGTAGCTATATTCCAAAGGATAATACGCTTGTCATCAGAACATGTAGCGGCAAATTTCCCGTCCGGGGATATCACCAATTGACGTGCATCTTCAGTATGATTGCCCTCAAAGGTCCTTAAAAGGGTTCCTGCCTTTAGGTCATACTCACGCATTTTACCATCCTTGCATATAATAATGGCATTCCGGCTTCCATTAGGAATCCCCATCCCGAGGATGCCACCACCTTCTGTAGTAATTGAATTGATGAACTTTACTCCCTGCAAACGGTCATATACCTGAATCTTACCATCTTCGCCGGCAGTATAAAAGAATTTGCCATTTTCATCCGGACTGAATGCAACGCCATTAACTGCTTCCTGATGATTCTTTACCTTCTGGATAATGCTTCCTTTTTCAACATCCCACAGGATTGCCTGCCCGTCATCAGATCCGGAAAGCATGTATTTGCAATTGTTATTCATCGCAACTACCTGTACAGCGGATATATGGCCGGTAAAAGTTTTTACAGGAGCCATGCTATCGGTTTCCCATAATTTGATCGTGTTATCCCTCGAACCTGAAATGGTAAATTTCCAATTGGGGCTTGTTCCAAGGAATATGACATCCTGGTTATGTTGTTCCTTGGCTTTTTTATATGGTTTTTCTAAATTGGCGTCGTTTTGCGCGATTGCTGCGAAAGTGAGCAAGCAAAAAATTGTAAGCGAAAATATTTTTTTCATCTGCATTTGAATTTGAGCTGTCAAAGTTAAAAAAAATCTCTAATTTTGCTACCCGTCATGATTCAAGGGCGGAATATCCAAAAAAGTTATAATAAACTGCAAGTACTGAAAGGTGTAAGCTTCGAGGTACAGAGAGGAGAAATAGCAGCTATTGTCGGCCCTTCGGGGGCAGGCAAGAGTACTCTTCTACACATCATTGGTACTATAGACAAACCTGATGCCGGAGATGTAATCTTCAATAATATTAATCTAAGTACACTTAGTTCTTCGGAACTGGCGGACTTCAGAAATAAAAATATTGGCTTTATTTTCCAGTTTCACCATCTTTTGCCGGAATTTACGGCACTTGAAAATGTATGTATTCCTGCATTTATTGCAAAAACTTCCAAACACGATGCGGAAAAAAGGGCGATAGAATTGCTGAATACCCTTGGACTTGGAGCCAGGACTCACCACAAACCGAATGAACTTTCGGGCGGTGAGCAGCAACGCGTGGCCATTGCAAGGGCACTTATCAACAATCCTGCAGTGATCCTTGCCGATGAACCTTCCGGAAACCTCGATTCACATAATGCAAAGGAACTTCACCAGTTCTTTTTTGAACTGCGCGACCTGTACAACCAGACCTTTATTATAGTTACCCATAATGACGAGCTTGCCAATATGGCTAACCGCAAGTTGCATATGAAGGATGGATTTATCACTGATAATATTTTAACCCCTCAGGAACAGGCATGAGGACAGCTGCGATCATACCTGCAAGGTTTGCAAGTACCCGTTTTCCGGGTAAGCCGCTTAAGCTAATTGGCGGGAAGGCAATGCTGCAACATGTGTATGAGCGTGTACTTGCCAGCAATTTATTTGATGCAGTCATTATTGCCACCGATGATGATAAAATTTTTAGTGCCGCCAAAAGCTGGAATGCTGAAGTGATGATGACGAAAGATACTCACATCAGCGGTACTGACAGGTGCGAAGAAGTTTGCTCAAAACTGGACAACGCTTTTGATGTGGTGGTGAATGTGCAAGGCGACGAACCTTTCATTTCAAAGGAGCCGCTTGAAAA
>CAILMK010000515.1 GCA_903835275.1 uncultured bacterium
ATGTTTATTGCTTTTTGCAAGGTGATATCCGCATTCATTCCCTGGAAATTTGCATGAATGGTTTCGCCGAATAGTTTCAGCCAGCGTTCAAAATGTTCCGGCTGTAATCCCAGGCGAATATGCGCCGGGTATGGCTGCCCTGTATATCCGGGATTCCCTAAGATCAGCATTTCCCAGAAGGCATAGAGGCGGGGTAAATGTTCTTCCAGATTTATTTTTGCCACGTCCTTGAAAACAGGACCGAGCAGGTCGTCATCCATGGCTTTTGAATAAAATTCATCTATGAGAAGTTTTACATCTTCGGGGCTTAATATGTCATGTTTTTCCACGAGACAAAATTAGGCAGAAAGTAAGGCTATTCCCGAAATAGATTTTCCAAATCAAAAATTCGCCGCGGCGAATTGAAAATCTAAAACTGAAACCTTTACAAGTCAAAAAATGTAAATCGTAAATAGACTTGTCCACATCAATTAAACTAAAGTGGATAAAAAAAGTCTTAAAAAAATAATAGCACAATGTTTGTATATCCCAAGATTTTATACTTTTGAAGCAAATTAAATTAACGCCCCGAATAGACCAGGTTTATATGGTGGTTTGAAGGAGCGGACAAACAATCATAATTAAATGATTCACCCCGATACGCGAGTAAAAAATACCCCGAAAGGACTGGGCATATTTGCCGGCAGAAAATTTATTAAAGGCGAAATTTTATGGATTGCAGATGATATAGACGCGAAGCTCCCGCTCAGCGAATATATGGCGCTTGATCCGATCCAACAAAAAAAGCTGAACATTTACAGTTACCTTGATAACAGGCGCCGCGTCATCATACCCTGGGATGAAGGAAAATATGTTAACCACAGTTGTGACCCGAATTCCACGGCGCTGATCCAGTACGATAATATCAGTATCGCCTTACGGGATATTGAAAAAGACGAGGAAATTGTGGAGGATTATTAATCCTACTTCGGACATTTTGAGTCCTTTACCTGCAAATGCGGCGCGCCGAATTGCCGGGGAAGAGTTGAACAGGCAGACTCATTCCGTTCTGCTTTGCGCCTGGATATGCAGGATGTTTCCGAACTGATACTGAGTATTCAACAACCCCTCCTTGAAATTCATGCAAAAGAAATCAAGGAATTCATCGGGCTTTTACAGAAATTTGCAAGTAAGCGAACAAGCATCGCCGTACCCATCCGATGAAAACACTAACTCACACATACAGCAAATTCACACTTTGTATCATTCTTTGCAGCCTATTTTGCGTGGCATTTTCCTGCAAGAAAAATCCGGCGACTCAAGCGCCAACCAATGTTGACTTCACTTTGGATCTTACTTCTGCAGATAATGCCGGCCTGAAAAATAACGGCGGCTATGAGATCAAAAACAACATTCTGATTATCAGGTATGATAATGGACCGAATAAAAGATTTTATGCCGTACAGGCAAATTGTACATACGGGCAATGCCTCCTAATGTATGATGCCTCGAATATGGTCATACAGTGCCCTTGCCACGGCTGTCTTTTTGATGTACTTACCGGTACAGCAACGCAACCACCTGCAACTGTTCCTCTTGGTGTTTACCTCACTACCCTGACAGTGAATTCACTCAGGATACATAGTGCGTAATACATAATTTATCCTTTAATTCTAAAAGGAATTTCTGATTTAGGAAAATCGCAATAACTTTGCGGGTTCATGTACACCCTTCGGGAAATATTTTCATTTATAGAGGATAAACCTCTGCTCTTTACACAGTATCTGTTCTGGATGTTCTTCGGGGTGCTCCTGATTATTTATACTTTCATCTACAGGAACAATGTACTGAGAAGGCGCCTTTTGCTTGCATTTAGTCTTTTTTTCTACTATAAATCCGGCGGATATTTCTTTTTGCTACTGCTGCTTTCAACAGTCATGGATTATGGACTGGGAAGGCTGATCCACAGTGGAAATACGCATTGGAAAAGGAAATTATACGTCACCTGTAGTGTCATCCTGAACCTGGGACTCCTCTCATACTTCAAATATTATCAGTTCTACCTGAATCTGATCAACGATATTTTCAATACCAATTTTAAAGCTTTCAATTAC
>CAILMK010000516.1 GCA_903835275.1 uncultured bacterium
CGAAAGGCTTATAAATTTTAGATTTAGTCATTAAAAAAAACAATCGTAAATAAAATTTGAGAAATAACCTTACCAAAACCCTTCTTTTCTGCGGCGTAATAGCCACTCCCATATTTATTATTACCTTTCTTATTGGGGGATTTATTCGCCCTGATTATCTATCATTACGCCATCCGATCAGTTCTCTTTCCATTGGGAAAAACGGATGGATACAATCTCTTAATTTCATTGTTTCAGGAATACTTATTCTCGCTTTCTCGCTTGGGATGGACCGCGCCATTCGCAATTCTGAAAAGATGCGTTGGGCACCTAGATTGATAGCATTAGTTGGAATGGGTTTAGTTGGAGCAGGAATCTGTACTTCCGATCCCATTTATGGGTACCCAATGAATTTGCCTCTAAGATTATCGCAATTTACAATTCACGGGCATCTGCATGATTTCTTTTCCATTTTTGTTTTTATTTGTCAACCGCTGACGTGTTTTAAATTCGGGCGATTGTTTGCATCAAGAAATAAAAACGCATGGGCTTCGTATTGCTATATAAACGGCATTGCAATGCTTGTAATATTTGCCCTCGCGGGAGCTGCCTTCAAACAAACTCCTGTTATATTGGAATGGGCGGGGCTCTTCCAGCGTTTGTGCATTATCCTGGGTGGAATATGGATGAGTTCAATAGCAGCTCACTTAATACTAAACAGGGAAAAGTTCTAGCTGATTTTCGCGGACTAAAATCCCATCATCCTTTACTCCGACGAATCCCACTTCCGCGATGAACAGACAAAAAAAACGCCTCACTTTCGTAAGGCGCTTGTTTATCCATAAAATACAATTATCCTCTAGTACGTAAACCAGTTACTACCGTCAGAATAGACCCTTATTACTCCATATCCTGTTTTGATATTCTTACTGGCTGCACCATCAATAGTTTGTGATGACAAAGTCAAAATTGTGATATTGGCTGAAGAGTTTTCTGATTTGATGATATATTCACGGCCTGAACCTACATTGCTTGCTGAAGGAAGTGTCAGCGTGACAGAAGATGTGGTTGTTACCGCACAGATATGGTCTTTTAAGCCAATGCTTGAAGTGGTCAAATATTCACTCCGGGCCATATTAATACTGCCATTTAAGTCAAGCGTTGCCCTTGGTGAGGAGGTACCAATACCCACATTAGCATTATTGCCAAGTACAAGGCTGTTATCAGCGGAAACAGTTGCAAGGTATCCTATTGCTGTTGCATTAGTCAATCCGCTTTTGGAAGCGTCCGCACCTGACCCAATAAAGGTATTTTCATTTCCATTATGTTGTGATCCTGCCAACATTCCATAGGCTGTATTATTACCCCCATCTATATTAGCAGAACCACTTTGGAAGCCAACAAAAACATTTCCAATACCGGAAGAATTATGCAGTCCTGATTCATATCCTATGAAGACATTCTGACTTCCGGTACTATTGAATTTCCCTGCCTGATAACCGCTGAAACAACTATTGTTACCCGTGGTATTGAAGTTCCCTGCAAGGTATCCACTAAAGTAGTTTCTGGATCCTGTTGTATTGTAATATCCTGCATAATTTCCATCAAAGAAATTATTGTTTCCCGTTGTATTGGAATATCCGGCGTAATTTCCTGAAAAGTAATTGAAACTACCGCTGGTATTTAATGCACCGGAATGGCTTCCTCCAAAGAAATTCTGGTTACCGGATGTATTGAATATCCCCGCACTATCCCCAATGAAAGTATTTCCTGCACCTGTTGTATTGCTGCGTCCGGCAGATTTGCCAATA
>CAILMK010000517.1 GCA_903835275.1 uncultured bacterium
ATGGCAAAAAAGGATTAAACGCGGTAAGAGTTAAGTTAGCATAATTTAAACACTATCACTTTAATGAACTAAAGCCCTCGCGAAAGCGGGGGCTTTTTTTGTGGGCTGATTATGATAAATTAACCAAACCTCGGAGATCTAAATGACTTCAATGGTTTTAGTTTACTTAATCACCCGTGTCTGCTTTATTTTGCCTGAATCTGATTTGAAAGGTCCTTCCCCAATGAGGTACAAATGAATTTCAGGAACCAATGTATCAGGGTATTCATGCCAGGCTTCTCGGAAATCAGCGTTTAGAACAATAAGTTTTTCCAAAATAGATTTGGCAAACTTTTCCTTAAGTTCTTTAGAAGGCGGAATAGTTATCTCAAAATAAAATGCCGGGCGCACTTGAGCATTTTCTCCTTCAACCACTGATTGGCAGAAAGAACGCGTAATCCTTGCCAGCTCTTCATCTGCATAGAGGCATTGCTCTATATCTTCCGGATAAATATTCGCTCCCATAATGCTGATAGTGAAATCACGCCTTCCATAAATCCACATAAATGGGAATGAAAGGTTTTTATTAGCTTCTCCTTTCGTCATTTCATCAGTATCAAAACCAAGTGCTTTCAGTTTAGCCTTCATTTCATCAAATCTCAATACGCCGCCTTCATCATGGATATTATATCTTATACGGGGTGAAAGGATACTCTTGCGGGTAATGGTAAATATGAGTTCCCTATTATCATTCACTTCAATATAGTGCATAAGTGGATTGTACTGGAAAACCATCGGTAGCCTTGAGTCTTCGCCGAAAAGTGCCTTGCGAACTTCCGCATTATCCCTGGCAAGCCTCCTTATGGCAATGCTCAGAGGAGTTTCACCCGCTATTCCAATTTCAAGATCAGTAGCACCATACCCGCTGAATACTTTTTTAAAATCGGACAACAGATAATCACGCAATCCTTCGGACATGCCTTCGCCTCCTACAAGCGCTGAGACGTTAAATGTATGCAATGGGAAACCGGTATTCCTTGCATGGTCGGCAAGTTGTTTCAGGAAGGGAGGGTATCCGGCGATTACATAATCATATTTTGTTCCAAAGAATTCCAGGGTATGAAGGATCTTCGCAATGTCTGGTCCTGTATTTTTTACAATTCCATTTTTCTGTAAGGCAATACCCATATTTATACCTGTGGCCCAGGCACCCATTGAAAAGGCATTAATGCTTATCCATGGTTTTTTGCCATAACAAAAAGTGGAGAAAAAGCTGACAAAGCCATGCGATTCGTGTCGTTCCCTGGCACTGCGCACCCAGTTATATGGAGTGCCTGTGCTCCCGGAAGACTCGTCAATCATTACATTTTTTGCTGGAATAAATCCACCCAGACATCTTTCTTCGGTGGAGTATAATCTTATATAAGTATCCTTATCGGTTAGCGGGGTATCTTTCCAGTTCCGGGGATTAAAATTTAGAAGATGGGATTTATAAGCAGGGGCATGTTTTGCCGCATAATAAAATGCCCTTTTAGCCCGTATGCTACTCGTCCAAGCCAGGTATTTCGGAGAAAGATACCTGAAGCAAAAAATGAATGTGCTGTATCTTCTGGTGACGAAATAAAAAACTATATCACGTATTGAAAGAAGCGAAAATTGTAGTCTATTCAGTATGGATAATGATATTTTGTTATTGACTTGCATGCTATATTTATTCTATGAGATTCAAATCTAATGCATACCAGCTAATTAAATCTGCAGAATTTGGACACTTGACTTTATGATTTGCAGAATTTGCAAATATCAAATGGTTAGAAATTGTGGATTTGCATTTTTTGCAAAAACGCTCATGTGAAAAAGTAAAATTTGCAGCATTCAATAATAATGGTTCTACGAGAATTTTAGTGGGAACTCATAGATTTGCATCAAATATATAACGAAACTTGGAAAACACGAAATTTTTTAGCGAGTTGTTGAAACTCGGGGAAGACTGGCAAATAAA
>CAILMK010000518.1 GCA_903835275.1 uncultured bacterium
AAACATTGAAATCGTTAGAAATTATTATATAATTTATAAAAATGAAAGCAAAATTATTAATAAGTTTATTGGTAGGAGTATTGATAAAAGAATCATAATAATCAGAGTAATAAGGAGTCCCACCACAGTTCTCATAAGTAGGGGATGATGCACTAATGAGACTTTTAATAGGAAGAGGATTTGCCAAAGAAAAAGAAGACAATATCGATATAAAGTGTGGCACAGATTGCGGATGTTGCCAGAAGAGAAATTCCCAATATTGGATTGATCAAAAAGGTGCACTTACTGCTTCAAGAGAATATGTTGGCAAGAATTTACATCTTTAAGGAAAGGCACTCGATGATTATTTGAATGTACACTTTTATGATAAATGGGAATAATTTGATGTCCTTAAGGGAGGTGTCATTGAAATTGAATAAATGTCATCATTCCTTAAATAGGTTATGGGAGATATGACTATCTAGATTCAATGAGATCATTCCTAATATTATATTTATTTAAGAGCTATTAACGATTATTCATTTTATTATTAGAACTCGTGGACATCGTTTAGAGGGTGTTTGGCATTCTGGTTCTCCAATGGGAATGATCATCAATGCAGTGCGTGGAATTCATGTGTTAGTACCGCGTAATATGACTAAAGCCGCTGGATTTTATAATACTTTATTAGAAAAAGACGAACCAGCTTTGGTAGTTGAATGTCTCAATGGCTATCGTTTGAAAGAAAAAATGCCAACTAACTTAGGAGACTTCAAAACTCCTATAGGTATGGTAGAAACTATTAAAGCCGGAAGTGATATTACATTAGTTTCTTATGGTTCGACTTTACGATTGATAGAACAAGCAGCTAAAGAACTCGTAACAGTTGGAATCAATGCTGAAATTATCGATGTTCAATCGTTATTACCATTTGATATCAATCATGATATTGTAAAAAGCATTGCTAAAACAAATCGATTGTTAGTCATAGATGAAGATGTGCCAGGCGGAGCTAGTGCCTTTATTTTGCAAGAAATTATTGAAAATCAAAATGCCTACCAACATTTAGATAGCGCACCTCAAACACTAGCGTCAAAACCACACCGACCTGCTTATGGAACGGATGGTGATTATTTTTCTAAACCGTCTATAGAAGATATTTTTGAAAAAGTTTATGCTATTATGCATGAAGCCAACCCAACAAAGTATAAAAGTCTATACTAATAAAAATAGAAATTAGAATTTGAGGTTCAAAGCGTTAAAATTCAGGATTTGAACCTCAAAATTTAAATAGTCAATCTGAAATCTTCGATAATTGGATTTGCTTTACCAAAATCAACTTCTTGAATAAATAATTCAACAGCTTTTGAGATTTGAATACTTGGCAATACATTTGCCTGATTGTTATCTCTGATAACGACATTGATATTTGATTCTTCTAGTCTTTCTTTTAAAGTTACTGCTAGAATTTCTTCTCCTGAAAATATTTTAATTAAGCCCATTATATTAAATTAAGATTTGCGAATTAGTATGTATTAATCTTCTTCCTCCATTTCAAAGAACAAAGGTTCAATCATTATTTTATCGGCTAATGATTCAACTCTTTCTGTTATTTCTGTTGTAAAAAATAACCTTTGTGTTTTTTCTATGCTTGCAGAAAGTCGC
>CAILMK010000519.1 GCA_903835275.1 uncultured bacterium
AGCAGGTATCTTTCGAGGCACCATTACCCGAGGATATGCAGAAACTGATAGACAAATGGAGAGAGTATAGCAAGTATAAGACTGCGGAGGAGGAGTAAGGGTAATTTACGGTTTACGATTTCGGATTTACGATTTAAATCGTGCGTATATAACCCATCACTTTAGATGGAAAGAGATAATTTTCCAGAGCGAGGGTCCGCCGCGGCGGATTATACCCCTCGCAAGAAATAGAGATAATTAAAGCATTAAAATAAAATTATGTCCGTAGAACACCACGATCATAAACACGATCACGACCATGATCACGATGAGCATGACCATAAACACGACGACGACCATAATCATGGGCACAGTCATTCGCACAGTCACTCACATCATGAGTTTGACCCCAATGATCTGCATGAGAGCAAGACCAAGATAGTTGTTTTCATTACGGCTATTGCCATGGTACTGGAAGTCGGTGCAGGCTATGTTACGCATTCCATGGCCCTGATTGCAGAAGGCTGGCACATGACCACCCACGTTTTTGCCATCGGCTTAACCTATATTGCATACGTAGCTGCACGCAAGTACGCGGAAACCGAACATTATTCTTTCAAGAGAAATAAATTATTGTCCTTGTCCGGATATACGAGTGCCATTATATTGCTGTTTGTGGCAGGGTATATTTTATTTGAATCCATAGAACGCTTATTCCAAACCGGGGAGATACGCTATAAGGAAGCCATTATTGTAGCCGTAATAGGACTGGTGGTGAACGTCATCAGCGCGTTTTTCCTTCATCATGACCACGAACACAGCGATACCAATATCCGCGCGGCATACATACACGTCCTCGCAGACGGATTGACGAGTTTTACTGCGATTGTGGCTTTACTTTGCGCCAAATATTTCCATCTCAGCTGGCTCGATGCCGCCAGTGGAATCGTTGGCTCCGTAGTGATAGCCAGCTGGTCCTTTTCACTGATAAAAAATTCAGGAAAGGAATTGATAGAATTTAACAAGAAGGTGAAATAATTGTAGAGACGTAGCATGCTACGTCTCTACTGTAGTTGTATAGCGTAGTGGTTAGGGAAAAATTACGACTGCTGCACCTGCAAAAAAGTCCTGCCGTCTTTAATAAACGCACTGATCCAGAATAAGGCAATCATCAATGCAGGCATAAATGGTGCTTTTCCATGAGCAAGTTCAGTTGCCATAGCTCCACCGAGGTAGGCCGTTACCAGCAATAATCCTAGCTTGTGAGTCTTCGGATACCAGAAGGTGATTAAGCAAATAACTTCAATAGTTGCGAATACAGGCAGGTATTGTTCCATACCCATTGCGGTAAAGCCTTTTACAACTTCTTCACCCCTCATAAATTTCATTATGGCGCTCATTGCCAATAATAAAGATGGTAAAATCCCCAGGATAATCCATATAATGCGTTTTGTCTTGTTATTCATTTTTGTAAAAATTATTTATTTATGTTGCAAACTTCCGTATATTTGCTATATAATAGATACTGATATACCTTTAGGTACCGGTTTACTTTAAGATACTTAATTAATTTACAATGGTAAGAGTTACAAATTGTGCCCCCGAAAAAGATGTGGATTGCTCCAAGAGCCTCCAGGCAGTGAGGGATGCCTTATATGTTATTAATGGCAAATGGAAATTGCCTATCATCGTCGCCTTATCACACAATAAAAGGCGATTCAAGGAAATGCAGAGGGAAATTGAAGGGATTACAGCCAAGATGCTCAGCCAGGAATTGAAAGAACTGGAGATGAATGAACTTGTGAAGCGTTCAGTATATGATACTATTCCTGTTTCGGTGGAATATGAACTTACTGATTATGCATCCAGCCTGGATAATGTCATCAAGGAGCTGCACGACTGGGGAGTGAAACACCGCAAGCGCATTCAGAAAATGATGAATTGATTTCAGCAGAAAAAC
>CAILMK010000520.1 GCA_903835275.1 uncultured bacterium
CTGTTTATCTTGTTTTGAAGTGTCGTAAATATATTTGGCAAGGGCGGCTCCACCAATGACTACTGCTATGATTCCCACCATGATACCATCTAAATAAAAGCGGAATGCCAGTAAGGAAAGGATCACAATCAGGGCCGCAGACTGAGGCCATAGCTTGTATTTTATAATAAAAGGCTGCGTCTTAAAGATGCGTGTGGGCAGGATCAGGAGGATGGCAAGGATTATTCCTGCTATGGATATATTCTGGTTCATACTAGTCGGTAACATTTGCCCGGAAGGGTTTGTAAAATGCCTTTAAATTCCATTTCCAGCAAAATAATGGATAGTTCGGCGGAGGTGTATCCTGTAGCCATGGAAATATGGTCTATTTCTATTTTTTCCTTTTCTTTCAGCAGAGCATAAATATCCTGTTCCGTATCACTCAAACCGGAGGGCATTTGCTTTTTCTTTACAGGCTTCTGGTTCTCATCCCAGCCAAGGATATAAGCAAGATCTGCAGCGGTTTCAATAAGATGCGCCTTATTGACCTTTATCAGATGGTTGCACCCTGCGGAAAGCGGTTCCCCTGCCCTTCCGGGAACGGCAAATACATCCCTGTCATAGGAGTTGGCTATTTCAGCAGTTATGAGTGAACCGCCACGGGCGGCAGACTCTACAACAATGGTTGCATCAGTCATACCGGCTACGATGCGGTTACGCGCCGGGAAATGCTCCATATCCGGATGCACTCCGGAAGGATATTCCGTGAGGATACCACCCATTTCCAACATGGATGTGGCAAGGCTTTTATTCGCAGCAGGATAAATAACATCCAGCCCGGTAGCCATTACACCGATAGTCGGAATTTCATTCTTTACTGCAGCTTTATGCGCTACAGCATCAATTCCATAAGCAAGCCCGCTGACGATGGTAACGTTATAAGGCTTCAATTCCTCAACAATCTTCTGCGTAATATTCTTTGCATATTCACTCGCCTTGCGCGTCCCCACAACGGCGATCATCCTGGGAGTATTCAGTTGAATATTTCCCTTTGAATAAATAATAAAGGGCGCATCGGCAAGATCGCGCATGCGTTGCGGATATTCCTTGTCCAGGAAAGTCAAAGCTTTTATTTTGTGTTTTTCGATAAAGGTAATTTCCTTTTCTGCCCTTGGCATATCTGCAAAACCGGTTATTTCTGATGCGATCTTTTCACCTATGCCGGGAATCCTTAAAAGCTGCCCTTTGGTTTGTTTAAAAACATCTTTCGCGCTGCTGCAATAGGCAAGCAAAGTCCGGGATAACACGGCTCCCACCTTGGGAACCATTGTTAGTGCGATCTGATAGAGTAGTTCGTCCTGTTTTGACATGATTTTTGAGCACGCAAATATCAATAAAAAATGGCGCAATAAAGCGCCATTTTTTAAATTAATTTCCATGAATGTTATTTTACCATTTTACCCTCCGAATAATGATGCAGCTTATCATGCACATCAGAATTCCCTTTCTTTCCCACTACAAATGTTTTTACATCCGCACCTGAAACTAATTCCATTTTATAACCCGGTTCCCCAAAATACACACGGTTCTTGTCATGATAATAATTATCTCCTGAAGAATCCGGAAAATAACTTTGAAAGGTAGCCGGATCAGCACCTTTTGTAAGTGCCAGTTTATTCCCTGCGAATACATGTTTAGTATCGCGATAAAATTTCCTGCTTGAATCGAAAGTAAATGTATTCGGTTCAGCAATGGTCAAAATGGTATCTTCAAAGAACACATGTTTCGCATCTATATAAGCCTTGCTGGTAACATAGGGATTCCCAATGGATCTTGCCTTCTCAGGAATCATTCCTTTTTCAACGTGCAGTCTGGGAAAATCATCATCATTCATAACATGTTTTTCATCCTTGTATATATGACTTATCGTATCATAGTAAAAGGTGGCAGGGTCTGCACCTTCTGCTTCTGAAGCATAAGCATGAGTATCATTAGCCCACCAGATAAAAACTTTTCCCTTGGTAGTAAAAGCATCATTACCTAGTTTTTTGTATGTCTTAAGATCTATAATGTCTGTATAATCTTCGAAATAAGCAACCGTTCTTAAAGTATCCGGAATGGTATCCATAAAGTCTAATGCATCTGAAGTATATGAGGTCAGCAAATACACTTTATTGGAATCCCCTATGTAAAAATCATCAATGACATGTTTAAAATGAACGGAATCATCCACAGCATCATACGCATATACAATTCCATTTTTATTTTTCGAATATTCAAAATTTTGAATGGTATTGCCAAGTAAATGCCTATCTGCTCCTACATTCTTACAAGAGATCAGGGAAAACACAAAACAGCAAAATACCGGGCTAATTGTAAAAGAAAACTTCATAAATGTCATTTACCAAAAAAGGCGCAAAAACTGCGCCCTTTTATATCTATACCGCGCTTTGCGCTATAAATCGTAATTCGTAAATCTAAAATCGTAAATGATTAAACCTTGGCAGCATATTCCTTCTCCACAACTTCCGCCATGGTATGGATTACGAAATCTACTTGCTCATCTGTAAGGGTCGGATACACCGGCAATGAAATCTCCCTGCTGTAATTATCCCAGCTCACTGGGTAATCTTCCATTTTATATCCGAGATTTTTATAGAAGCTCAGTAAAGGTAAAGGTTGGAAATGCACATTAACAGTCACTCCTGCGGCCATTACTTTATCTATAATGGCATCGCGTTCAGCTTCGCTGATATTATTAATTCGCAACGGAAATACATGATAACAGGAAGTTTTATCAGCACTGAAATATTCAGGGATCTGCGCCCATGAATATTTGGAAAAGCCTTCGCAATATCTTTCAAAGATTTCTTTTCTCCTTGGGATAATATGACTTTCGTATTTTTTCAAAGTCGCCAATCCTATGGCAGCAAGAATATCCGGCATATTGAATTTATATCCCGCTTCAACGATATCATATCTCCATCCCCCGCCCTGGGTTTTGCTCATGGCATCCTTGGTTTGCCCGTGCAAGCTTTTAATATTTAACTGGCGATAGACATCCTCCACATCAAAATATTTATCGAATGCAAGACAAATGGCGCCTCCCTCAGCAGTGGTAAGGTTTTTCACTGCATGAAATGAAAACACAATAGCATCCGCCTGGCTTCCAACTTTTTTTCCCTTGTAAACAGCGCCAACCGAATGCGCAGCATCATCCAGGATCATAACGCGTCCAAGAGTTTTTTGCTCATCAGTTGTTGCATTGAATTTTGCCTTGATATCTGCCCTGTTCACCAAAGCCATCAGTTCATCAAAATCGCATGGATAACCGAATATATCCACGGGAATGATCACTTTTGTTTTTGAAGTAATTGCCTTTTCAACTTTCTCCAAATCAATCAGGAAATCCTCCCGTACATCCACCATTACGGGAGTAGCACCACAATGTATGACAACATTCGCCGTAGCGGAATATGTATAGGCAGGAACAATCACCTCATCACCTTCCTTAACGCCATACCAACGCAACATAAGTTCCAATCCTGCAGTTGCGGAATTGACAGCTAATACTTTTGGCACTTCACAATAAGCAGCAATATCGCGCTCAAATTGCTTGGTTTTTGGCCCGGTTGTTATCCAACCGGAATTCAGGGAATCAACGACTTCATCAATGATGTCCTTATCAATATAAGGAGGAGAAAAGGGGATCTTCATAATATAATTGCGTTTACAAAAATAGTTGAAATATTTTTAAATTTATTATTTGACTTTGCCCCTAAATCCCCTAAAGGGGACTTTCCTCGAATCACTTTTTTTGAGTTATTCCCCCTTTAGGGGGTTAGGGGGCAAAGCTTACTTTATCACTTCACGAATCAGCATGAATGCCTCTGCTGCATGCACACTGGCAACACTGCCCCAGCGCTGTGCTGAAATTTTTATTCCTTCATACGAGCGCGGGTGTGGGAATTCACGCATTTCCTGATCGTATAATTTTAATGCTTCCATTTTTTTATCCAGTTGTTCTGTAATATCTACAAAAACATTCGGCATAAAATACGCCTCGCCCGATGGAACGCCCCACTCAGTGGAGGAAACCGTTTCATAAGTTAGGAAACGCACCGGATAATCTTTGCCTACGGAACGAAAGGAAGTCATGCACGCGCTGAACGTAGTTTGGTGATCCGTATTTACGTCACCCTTGTGGTGGCAATACACGATCTGCGGATTGATCTCATTCGCAACTTTTTCTATCGCATGCACCAATTCTATATGTGGAACAATATCCAGACGCTGATCGAAGAACGGTGCAAAGTGAAGATCGAAGCCAAGTAATTTAGCTGCTTTTTCTGCACTCTCTACACGGGCAACCACTTCAGGAGAATGCTCTCCTGCACGTGAAGGATCTCGAAAACGGGAAGTATGCCCGTCCGTCAATAAGAGGACAGAAACCTTGTCGCCGTTTTTTATATGTTTGATTATGGTACCACCGACTCCGAGAAGTTCATCATCCGGATGTGCGCCAACTACAAGTACGTTCATTTGAATATTTATTTTAAAATGTTATGGGATTAGTCATCCCCCCACCCCCCTTCAAAGGGGGACTTAGCTCATTCCACAGGTTTACAGTACCTGAATAATATTTATTCATTGGTAAATACAGAACCAATTGCAATGGAATAATTCCCAATGAAATCGTATCCGCTCATTTCTTCTTCTCCTTCAAACTGCACCCTTGAAATAAGTATTGCTCCTTTTCCTGTTCCTGCTATAAATCCGTCTTCATAATAAGCTACGTCATGAATCTTTCCGGGGACAATTTCAAATCCCAATTCTTCTGCACCCAGCAAATGCGATTCCCAGATGAAAAGTTTTTTACCATTCAGAAATGTAAATGCGCCGGGATACGGATGCGTTACAGCACGAATGAGATTATGAATATCCAGTGCATCACTATCCCAAGGTATCAGTCCATCCTTTGGACGGCGTTTCGGCCAGTGATCAGAAATGGATTCGTCCTGTTTTATTCTCGGAGCTGTACAATTTTTTATTGCCGGCAAAAACTCCATGACAAGATCTACACCAGCTTGGGTTGCCTTGTCATAGACTGTTTGCGCAGTATCATCAAGAGTAATATAAAAATGTTTTTGTGCAATGATATCGCCATTATCTACACCAGGCGTAAAATAGAAAAGTGTATTTCCGCTCCTGCCCAGTTGCTTAATAATTGCCCAGGGAACAGGTGCGCGCCCTCGATGTTTTGGGAGCAAAGTTGTATGCAAACCGATACTGCCCAGTTTAGGTAAACCAAGCACATCATCTCCTACGAGTTGCGACCAACCCATTACCATGATGAGATCAGGCTCCAGTGATTTTATCAGTTCGTATGCTTCCGGTGTACGAATGTGTTTTATCTTATAAAAAGGTTTGTTATATGTTTCTGCCAATCCATCGAAACTGCGATAACCGGAAATTTTTGAAGTATCTTCTTCATCAATCGTAATGATCCCGACAACACTATCCGTGTAGTCCTTGTTTTTCAGAACTTCGTTAAACACGATCCAACCTTCTTCAACGGCACCTATCATTACAATTTTCATAAAGTATTTCTATTTTCTCGTTTTATTTATAACCAATAAAAAGATCCTTTCA
>CAILMK010000521.1 GCA_903835275.1 uncultured bacterium
AGGGCACCCCTCCTAAAAACAGGAGGGGAAATTTATCCCTTACGGGATTTAGTAAATGCAGTTCTTCTCCTTTGCGTTTTTTTTAGAATTTCGATATTAGTCCGCCGTGGCGGATAGTGTTTTTATAAATACGTTCTCAATATCTTTCTGCATTCATCAGGATCGCCATGGAGTTGTCTTATGATCTGCAGGAAATCATAGATGTTTTTTTGTTTCAAGTAAACTTCTTTAAGCAGGAAATAATTCACACAATAGTTGCTGTTTTTTAATAGATATGCATTGTTGACTTCAAAATCAAATCTATCGCGTTGAAACGAATTCCCTTTTGCAATAAGAGGTTTTAATTTTTTATTGCATTCAGAAATGATACTATCTGCATTCAGCGTTTTCTTATTTATTTTCGTGATGGCAGTATCCATAACTTCATAGAGTGATTCGTTTAATTTGAGTTGCTCACGCGCTTTTTGTTGCCACGATGAAAGATTCCATGTTGCAAAACTCATGGTTCCGTAATTACCCAAAATATCACTAACGGCTTCATTGAATTCATAAGGCAATCTTGGCGCGTAACCAAAAATATAATTATGCATCAGTTCATGAAAAATCACAAAGCTGATTGCCTCTTTAGGATAAGACACGAGATGGTAACTCAATCTTGTATTGGACATTCCCCATGTTTTATAAATAAAGGCAGGATACCCTTTGTTCTTTAATGAGGAATACGCGCTATCAGCCCTTCCGGAATTATGCCAGAAATACAGGCCATCATAACTAACTTTATCTTTCAACTCAGCGGGCACAGCAATGGAATCTGAGCGGGACGCAAATACTATATAGTAAGGCAACTCATCAGAATCCCATTTTGTATAATAATTCCCATGGAACCCATCACCGAATTGATGAAAGACATATTCCTTTACATTATCAAAAAATACAGAATCGTAAATTTGGGCATGGGATGGTTTGCTCCATGTGAGAGTGAGAAAAAGAAGGAAAGATATTTTGATTCCCTCTATTTTCATGCTTCGGAAGATGTACGTTTGATGATTGTCCCAATAACAACTGTTGTGACTAAAAAAAATTGAATTCCGGTAGTTAATAAAAGGGCAGCATACCAGATCAATCCTGCTTCTGCACTCTTATCAAAGTAAAGGTAAAAATAAAAATACGCACTATAAATCACAAACAAAATTATATTTATCCTTGCGAATGTTTTGCTATAACGAAAACATAAAAAAATAATTGCAAGGGTAATTAAAGACGCGCTTATGAGCAGTATATCGTCACTTGAAATCATAGGATAAAATTTATTGCAAGATAGGAAATTTATTTAAATGAGTGTCATTTTGATTACCTCTCCCCTAACCCTCTCCTTTAGGAGAGGGAGACACTCGTGCTTCGTTAAAATATCAGGACAAAAATCAGCCCTCTCTTAAAGGAGAGGGCGCGCGAAGCGGGGTGAGGTATTTAAGGAAGCCTTAACAATTCTGTATTTGTCATCCCCCTTGCCCCCTTCAAAGGGGGAATATCCCTTGCGGGATTAAGTCAATGCAGTTCTATTTCCCTTGGGCTTTTTTTAGATATTAGATATTAGTCCGCCGTGGCGGATCGTGCTTCCTAAAAGGGGTCCACATCCACTACCAACCTCACTTTCCTGAAATCTTTTTGGGAGCGGAAATGTGTTGCTTCCATGAGGATGTGTTTTTTGATCTCGTCGATATCTATTCCGGAACGTTCCAGTTTGATGAGGATATTCATCAGGTATTTATTGCGGATGCGTGCTATACCCGGAAATTCAGGTCCAAGGACGCGATGCCCAAGTTCATCGCGCAGACGGTCCGCCATATATGAGGCGGCAGTTTTTACTTTCTCCAGATCCGCATCCTTAAAAGTAAGTTTTATCAGTTTATAAAACGGCGGATATTTATAATACAGGCGTTCGGAAATTTGCGATTCATAGAATCCTTCGTAATCATTTGCGAGCAGATAACCAAAAACAGGATGCTCCATGGAAAAAGTTTGTATCACTACTTTTCCTCGTATATTTCTTCTTCCTGCGCGTCCGCTCACCTGACTCATCAGCGCATAGGATCTTTCCACCGCGCGGAAATCAGGATGGCGCAATAACTGGTCAGCGCTGAGTATTCCCACCAAACGTACTTTTTCAAAATCCAGTCCTTTCGTAACCATTTGCGTTCCGACTAAAATCTGTGCGTCGCCATCTTCCAGCGCGCGGATGATGGCATTGTACGCGTATTTTTTCTGCGTGGTATCCTGGTCCATGCGCAGGCTTTTGTTATTCGGAAAAAATATCTGCAATTCGTCTTCAATTTTTTCCGTGCCGAATCCCAGCATTTTCAAACTCGCCTGTCCACATGCCTTGCATTTTTTCGGAGTATCCTCCTTGTATCCGCAGTAGTGACAAATAACGTGGCGGAATGCCTGGTGGTAGGTCAAACTTATATCGCAATTCTGGCAGGTCGGCACCCATCCGCAGTTCTGGCATTCCAGCAGCGGCGAATACCCGCGGCGGTTCTGAAACAATATTACTTGTCCGTCATTCGCCATCGTTTCCTGCATACTTGTATAAAGCAGTGAACTGAAATGGCTTTTCGACATTTTTTTACGGTGTTCCTCGCGCATATCCGCGATGACAATTTCCGGCAATTGCATATTGCCGTAGCGGCTTTGCAATTTTACCAAACCATATTTTCCGCGCAGCGCGTTGAAATAAGATTCAAAGGACGGCGTGGCAGTACCAAGGATTATTTTCCCCTTGTGCAGCGTCGTTAAATACACACCTGAATCGCGTGCATGATAACGCGGCGCGGCATCAAATTGTTTGTAGGTGCTTTCGTGTTCTTCATCTATAACAAGCAGTCCTAATTCCTTAAATGGAAGGAACAATGCAGAGCGCACTCCCAACACCACACGGTAATCTCCGCGCAATGTTTTGTTCCATATTTCCACTTGTTCATTGTTATTGAACTTGGAATGATAAATACCAA
>CAILMK010000522.1 GCA_903835275.1 uncultured bacterium
ACAGAGTTCCCCCATTCACCTAGCCCCTCTCCATTTGGAGAGGGGGACAGCTTAATCGTTTCTTTGTTTACTATAAATGTTTGATACCTTCGGTATCACTTTGTTCTTACTTCTGAGCTTCCTTAATTACATAATAACCCAATAACTTAATAACTTTTTTAAAACCGGATACAATTTTTCAATTATCCGAACGTTTAGAAATGTATAAGGAAGAAATTCCTTCTTTTCATACTTCGTGGGTTTTAGCCCTGTCGTGTTAACACATGGCAGGGTTTTTTATTATCTTTGTTCTAAGAAAGATGAAAAGAGAATATCCTTCCGAGTTAAAAGAGCTTCGCAAAAAGATCAGCAAAGCCGATACTGCCATTCCTAACCAGAGGCTGGTATTCAAAAAACAATTCAGTTTTTCAATACTTCCTGTTGAAGAACAACTGGAAATATGGCACTATATATGGAATACTTCCGGGGATTATTTACCGAAGACCCATGCCTCTTTTTTCCTTGAAACCCTTTTGAAGAAAAAAGAACACCTTGTTTATTCATGGGATATTATTAAGCAATGGCAGGATACCGCGGATATGTGGATGTATTGTGATTCCCTTTCCAAGATATACACAAAAATATTGGAGCATAATCCCGATGAAATTTATTCAACCTTAAAGGGATGGAATACCTCTGCCGATCCGTGGAAACGACGCCAAAGTGTAGTTAGCCTACTTTATTATGCGCGAACAAAAAAGCAATTCCTACCCTATAAAAAGATCATTCCCCTTATTGAAAATCTCCTGCATGATGAGGAATACTATGTACAGAAAGGTGTGGGCTGGTCTTTGAGGGAAGTGTATAATGTATATCCGGAGGAGACCTGGAATTTCATGCTGAAAAACCATAAGCATATTCACTCCATTGCCTTCAGTGCTGCCACGGAAAAGCTTCCATCCAACAGGAAAGAAGAGTTAAAATCATTACGCAAAAACCATTGATCCATGAGAAAAACAAATTACCTGTTTCCTGCGATACTGCTTTTGCTTGCAACTTTCTGTAATGCGCAATATGCACTTAAACCGGAATGGGTAAAACTTGTAAAAAGTCCGCAATCTTCCGGACAATGCGAGGCATGGGGTGTGGACGTAGATGCTGCCGGAAATATTTATTGGCCCGTCACTATTGATTCCCTGAATAAACAACACGATATTGTGTGCTATAAATATGACCGCAACGGAAAACCACTTTGGAACACGCCTTTTTATTCTGCGATGACAGGATACCAGTGGGCGTTTTCCACAAATGCACGCGATAGTTTTTTATACATCGGCGGTACCACTTGTCCAATTGTAAAACCTGAATGTGATATGCTTTTAATGAAGGTAAATAAATCAACGGGGAAACTTGTATGGTCCAAAACAAAAGCCTTCGGAAAAAACGGATACGATGAAATGGATGGATTGGAAGTCCGCAGGGATGGAATTTATTGCGGAGGCTGGGCTAATACGACCGGCACCAACTGGGATAGTGACATTGGTTTGTGGAAAGTGAATTTTGACGGGACAACTGCATACACAAATTCCCTCGGGCAAAAAAATACCGCTGAACATCAGGATGGCCATTTTGTAGTGGATACTCCTTACATATATGTAAGCGGTATGTGGGGAGGCGCCAGTTTTTTCAACCTGTATGACGGAAGAGAATTCGCAGGGAAATTTAAAATGTCTGATGGCAGCATGGTGGATACACTTTCCTTTGGAGCGGTTGGTTCCTGGGCAAATTCAGAAGATGCGCTTGGTATGACGTCCTATAATAATGACCTTTATTTTACGGGATACAGCACTCCGAGCTCTGCCAGTGACTGGCAGATATTTGTAGCACGCATGGATAAAAATTTAAACCTTAAATGGATCAAATACTGGGGTGGAAGCGGTACTGAAAGTGCCCGCGCCATTTCTGTAAAAGATGGAATTATTTATATTGGGGGATTCAGTAATTCCTCATCTATTGCAACTAATGGCGATTACGATGCTGTGCTCTTAAAATATGATACCTCCGGAAATTATATCAGCAATTATGTCTGGGGTGATTCAAGCCAAAATCTTATTGAAGACATCGTACTCGATTCCACTTA
>CAILMK010000523.1 GCA_903835275.1 uncultured bacterium
CAATACATTTCCATTATTTCAGGAGTATTGATCCTTCTGATGTTATCGGCAAGATTATATCCTTCTGCCTTTAAAAAAATATCTATTATTTACCCCTTGTGGCAAAAAATCAGGAATTTCATTCTTCCTGGATTAAAATCAAAACCTGCTTCGGTGCTTACACTGGGTTTGGGTATGCTCAATGGCTTATTGCCTTGCGGACTCGTGTATATAGCCGCATCCGCTTCGATGAGTATGAATTCGGTAGGTAGCAGTTTGCTGTATATGATGCTGTTTGGTTTGGGTACCGTTCCCATGCTTGTAGGAATAGGATTATCAGGCAAATTAATTACTTTAAAGCATCGCGTTGTACTGAATAAAATGATGCCAGCTATGATTATTACTCTGTCACTTCTTTTTGTTGTTAGGGGACTTGCCCTGAATATTCCTTATCTTAGCCCGAAAATTTCAAATAATGGCAATAAAATAGAAAGCTGTTGCCATAGAAAATAGTTAATTCAATTCACATAGATCATGCTAAATTTTGTTTCTTCTGAAGAGGCTGTAAAATCCATTAAATCCGGTGACCGGGTTTTTATTCATAGTGTGGCTGCCGCTCCCCAAATGCTTATTAAGGCTATGACGAATCGATCGGAAGAGTTGCGGGATGTTGAAATCGTTCATCTGCATACTGAAGGAATTGCTCCTTACTCTGCTCCGGGAATGGAAAAGAGTTTTCATATAAATGCACTGTTCATCGGAGCGAATGCAAGGGATGCCATCCAAACAGGCAGGGGAGATTATATCCCAAATTTCCTGAGTGAAGTACCTTCCTTTTTTCGCAGGGGAATATTACCACTTGATATTGCACTGATTCATGTTTCACCTCCGGATATTCACGGATATTGTTCCCTGGGAGTATCGGTTGATGTTAGTCACGCTGCAGTTGAAGTAGCAAAGTATGTGATCGCTCAGGTCAATCCCAAGATGCCGCGAACCAATGGTGATGGTATTATTCACGTTTCAAAAATTAATGCACTGGTGGAGTGTAATGATGATATTCTGGTTTCAGGAATTGCTGAACCGGATGAAATATCAAATAAAATAGCGATGAATGTCGCATCGCTGATCGAAGATGGTTCCACTTTACAACTGGGTATCGGGTCTATTCCCAATGCGGTTTTATCCATGCTAAATCATCACAAGGACCTTGGAATACATTCAGAGATGTTTTCCGATGGGGTAGTGGACCTTGTTGAAAAAGGTGTTATCAATGGGAAATACAAGCATACACGCCCTGAAAAAATCGTGGCGGGCTTTGTGATGGGAACACGGAAAGTATTTGATTTTATTCATGATAACCCAATGGTTGAACTTCTGGATATTGGATATGTAAATGATACATCTGTAATTCGGGAAAACCCAAAAATGGTTGCTATCAATAGTGCCATTGAAGTGGATATTACCGGACAGGTTTGTGCCGATTCCATAGGGAAAAAAATGTTTTCAGGGGTTGGCGGACAAATGGATTTTATTCGTGGCGCATCACTCTCAGAAGGAGGAAAGCCAATCATTGCCTTGTCTTCACAAACCTACAAAGGTATTTCCAGGATAGTGCCCTTTTTGAAAGAAGGTGCGGGTGTTGTAACCACGCGGGCGCATGTTCATTATATTGTCACTGAATACGGAATAGCAAACCTTTATGGAAAAAATCTTTCCCAGCGTGCGAAAATGCTCATTGATATTGCACATCCTGATCACAGGGAATGGCTGCAAAGAGAAACCTACCAAAAATAAAAGAGCGGAAAATAAATTTCCCGCTCTTGATGCAGCAGTGTTTCGAGAGTATAAATAAATTAAACAGATACATAACCGCCATCTACCAATAAATCGGTACCGGTTACAAATGAGGCCTCGTCGGAAAGCAACCATAAAACTGCCGCCGCAACTTCTTCAGCCTTACCCAGCCTTTTCATAGAGTGCAGGGATGCAATATAATTATACATGTCATTCCCCTGGGATATTCCTGCTCCTGTGAGCAAAGGAGTTTCAATAAAGCCGGGACAAATAGCATTTACCCGGATGTTTTGCATCGCATTTTCAATAGCTGCATTTTTGGTCATTCCAAGTAATGCATGCTTTGTAGTAACATAAGCGGAGCTATTTGCAAAGCCAACATGACCAAGGATACTACTGATATTTACAATGCTTCCCCCTCCGTGTTTATGCATTTCAGTTATTTCGTATTTCATGCAATAAAAAACACTGTTCAGGTTAACATCCATTACTTTATGCCATCCTTCAATACTGTAATCGTTTAAGGTATTGGATTCACCTCCGATACCTGCATTGTTTATTGCAAGGTCAAGAGTCTTGAATTCCGTAATAGCTGCCTGTACTGCATTTTTGCAATCGTCTGCTATACCTACGTTGCAATGAACGTATATGGCTTTGCCACCGTTTTCGCGGATTTTAGCTACTGCTGCCAGGCTTTCTTTCTCCTGTATATCTGCAATAACAATATTTGCTCCTTCAGATGCCATCCGCAATGCGCAGGCGAGCCCAATGCCGGAGCCACCTCCGGTTATGATTGCTGTTTTATTTTCAAATCTTTTCATTTTAATTATATATTTAATGATGCAAAGTTAGGTCATAAGGTATTACACAAATATGACTATTATCATCATAAAAATTGACTTTTGTCGAAATTGAAAAATCCCGTGTAAGAAAAATTACACGGGATTCAAAATAATCACAGGCAGCAAATTCTTCTCAATATCCTATTCCTGCTTCGTCAAGTCTGTTCCTGACTTCAGAATTTATTTTATAATCAGACACATTGTTTTGTCTGTTTTGGCGTGCAATACAGTTTGTTGCAAATTCCTCGGAAAATGCATTTGTTTTGCCAAAACCCATAAATACGGACATTTTGTCTTTTTTTCCGTTGAGTTTTCTCCATGTATGAAGGATTCCATAACTGCTGTCGGATCCTTTTCCGTATCGCAGCATCACCCGTTCAAATAAATTTGGTTGCTGGCCTACATGATCAAGGCGCTGGTCAAACAATAATGCATCACCCGCTCTTGTATGCAAATCCACATTTTCGCCAATACCAAGCTCTCTCCTGAGATGAGAACCTTTCTTCAGGGAAAACCCATTATTGTCATTCAAATGGTCCTGCAGGTAGAAGGCAATCTTATAAACTCCAAAGGATTCATTCCCCTCCTTGGCTTCCCAGGGATCTTTTACATAACCTGTAATGTCCTTGTGCCAGCCATTGAGCATATTCAGGTGCGCATCGCTGTGATGAAGAAAACGGACATCATCTATACATCCCTTCAAAACTTCTGACACACGGGGATGGTTAAGTAAAAACCTTATTCCGGAAATTTTACTCATGGCATCACTCTGGGTTTTGCCACCCATGTAATAGATAAAAGAATGGTTCTTGTTGAAATAATCCAGGCAGGCGGTTCTCAATTTTTGAATATCATCTTTGGATAATATACCCGGGAATAAAGTATACCCGTTTGTTCTCAGTTCTTCCCTGTTTTTAATGAATTTATCCGTTTCCACCAGCGTTTCCATAATCTTACTGTTTTATTGTTGATTTAATTTTTTTAAGGGGTTCAAAATGTGCCGTAAAATGCCGCAGGTATTGTGGCTCATAAGTTATTTTGTACCCAATCGTTTTATCACGATCCCTTAGGATCTTTTCAAATACTTCAATTACATATTCAATGTGGCTTTGAGTGTATACCCTTCTGGGAATTGCAAGCCTTACCAAATCCATTGGAGCAGGAATAAGTTTATGCTGCTCGTCGTATTTCCCAAACATTACTGATCCTACTTCAACAGAGCGAACACCACCTTTTAAATATAATTCACAAACCAATGCTTGTCCCGGATATTCATCTACAGGAATATGTGGGTATAAAGTACGTGCATCCACATACACAGCATGGCCGCCGATAGGCAACATTATAGGGATTCCCATGCGGTGCAATTTTTCACCAAGGTATTCTGTGCTGCGTATCCTGTATTTTAAATAATCATCGTCAAATACTTCTTCCAGTCCTATGGCAATTGCTTCCATATCCCGCCCTGAAAGTCCGCCATAAGTGGAGAATCCTTCCGTAATGATCAAAAGACTTCGGCAGGCTTCTGCTAAAGAGGGATCTTTTACTGCCAGAAATCCGCCCATATTTACCAGCGCATCTTTTTTTGCACTCATTATTGCACCGTCTGCCAGTGAAAACATTTCCTGCGCTATCTTCCTGTAAGATGTATTTTCGTATCCGCTTTCCCTGTGTTGTATGAAATAAGAATTTTCCGCAATGCGGCAACAATCAAGGATGAATAGAACCTTATTCTTCCTGCAAATTGTGGATACTGTTTTTGCATTGGACATACTTACGGGCTGGCCGCCTCCGGAATTATTTGTAACGGTAAGGATTACTGCTCCTACATTTTCCGGGCCATATTTTTTAATTAATATTTCAAGCAGAGTTGTATCAATATTACCCTTGAATGGATGAATCAGTTGTGGATCCTTCGATTCAGATATCGGAATATCTATTGCTTCTGCGCCACTGAACTCTATATTTGCCCTGGTAGTATCAAAGTGAGTATTGCTAAAAAATACTTTTCCTTTGTCTCCGAGAGTAGTATATAAGATTCGTTCTGCAGCCCTTCCCTGGTGCGTAGGAAGTACATGTTCCAATCCGGTAAGGTCATTTATTGCCTTTTCCATTTTGCGCCAGCTTTGAGAGCCTGCATACGCTTCATCGCCCTGCATCATTCCGCTCCATTGGTGGGCGCTCATTGCAGATGTTCCGCTATCAGTAAGTAAGTCTATGATTACTTCTTCAGAATTCAGTTGGAAAGGATTGTTATGAGCTTTTTTTAAAAAAGAAATTCGTTCTTTTTCAGTGCTCATATAAATCGGTTCCACCGATTTTATCTTGAAAGGCTCTATTATCGTTTTATAAGTCATAACGGAAATTATAAAGTTCCACGCTTCGCCTGTTCCGCTTCGATGGATTCAAATAATGCCTGGAAATTTCCTTTCCCAAATGAATTGGCTCCTACACGCTGGATGATCTCATAGAATAGGGTAGGACGGTCCTCAACAGGTTTTGTGAATATTTGCAGAAGATATCCTTCTTCATCCCTGTCAACCATTATTCCGAGATTTTTGAGAATAGTCAGGTCCTCTTTTATTTCACCGACTCTATCTTTTACTGTGTCATAATAATTTCCGGGAACATGAAGAAATTCCACGCCATTCTTGCGCATTTCCGTTACAGTATAAATAATATCATCGGTAGCTACTGCTATATGCTGGCATCCGGGACCATTGTAAAAGTTAAGATATTCTTCCACCTGGGATACTTTTTTCCCATTGGCTGGTTCATTGATCGGGAATTTTATGCGTCCATTGCCATTGGTCATAACTTTACTCATTAAAGCTGTGAACTCAGTGGAAATATCCTTGTCATCAAAGGTGATCAGATTGGCAAAGCCAAGGACATCCTGATAAAACTCCGCCCATAGATTCATCTCACCAATTTCTACATTACCTACACAATGATCTACATATTTTAGCCCCATTGGATTTGGATTGTATTCGGATTTCCATTCAACAAAACCAGGCATAAATGGACCGGAATAATTTTTTCTTTCAACAAATACGTGCATTGTATCACCATAGGTATGTATTGCGGAAGTTTTTATTTTTCCAAATTCGTCTTTTATTACTTCAGGAGCCTTGCACGGTTCGGCACCTCTTCCTACCGTCTCATTGAAAGAATATTCTGCATCATCCACAGTAAATGCGATAACCCTGACTCCGTCGCCATGCTTTTTAATGTGATTCGAGATATAACTATCCTCCACCATCGGAGAAGTCAAAACGAGTGTAATTTTGCCCTGGCGTAAAACATAGGAAGTTCTGTCGCGACAACCTGTTTCAAGACCTTTGTATGCAAGTGATTGAAAACCGAAAGCTGTTTTATAAAAATGAGCCGCCAGCTTTGCATTGCCCACGTAAAATTCTATATAATCCGTCCCATTGAGTGGAAGAAAGTCCTTCGCGTCCTTGAATATTTTTTCTGCTACCGGAGATGTTGTTGTTTCCATAAAATTATTCGTTTAATGTTTATTACTTGGTATGATTAAATTTTTATTTGCTGAGCCATGACCTGTAGTAATCAGGGACGGCAATTTTCAAAGCGTCCTCAGTGATCATAACTGGCTTGAAAGGGTCTATCATTACAGCCATTTCATTGGTTTCTTTTTTACCGATACTTCGTTCTATCGCACCCGGGTGAGGTCCATGAGGAATTCCACCGGGATGCAGTGTAATTTGTCCCTGATTGATGTCATTTCTGCTCATGAAATCCCCATCAACATAATAAAGGATTTCATCAGAATCAATATTGCTGTGGTGATAAGGTGCAGGTATAGCATCCGGATGGTAATCATACAACCTTGGCACAAATGAACAGATCACAAAATTATTCCCCTCGAAAGTCTGGTGTATAGGAGGAGGCATATGTATTCTGCCCGTAATGGGTTCAAAATTGTAAATGGAAAAAGCGTATGGGTACTGATAACCATCCCAGCCTACTACATCAAAAGGATGATGATCGTATGTAAATGGATAAATCAAGCCTTGCTTTTTGATCATGACCTGAAAATCCCCTTTCTCATCCTTGGTTTCCAATTCTTCAGGAAGCCTGAGATCCCTCTGATAAAAGGGGGAATGTTCCAGTAATTGCCCGTAACTATTCCGGTATCTTTTCGGCAATTCTATCGGGCTGAAAGATTCAACTATAAGGAAACGATTATCCTTTGTTTCCATTTCCATTTGATAAACGGTTCCACGCGGAATAATTAAGTAATCACCTTTTCCGAAATCCAGTTTGCCAAACATGGTTTTCAAAACGCCTTCGCCCTTATGAATGAAGATCATTTCATCGGCATCAGCATTTTTATAAAAGTATGAGAATGATTCAGTAGGCGCTGCAAGGCTTATCTGAAGGTCATTGTTTAGCATCAAAACCTTGCGGCTTTCTATATAATCTTTGATGGGGGGGATATCGAATCCCTGGAAACTCAAAGGGCTGAGGTTTTTAGAAATGGCAATTGTGGGTTCTACAGAATAGGGTTGCCCCATAGATTTTATAGTAGTGGGAGGGTATAGATGGTATGCAAGTGAATAATTCCCTGCAAATCCTTCCGTTCCTATCAATTCTTCCTGATACAATTTACCTTCAGGGCTTCTGAATGTTGTGTGTCTTTTGGAGGGGATATTTCCTAGTTTATGGTATACCGGCATAATGATCCTGATTATTGGAAACAAAGTACGATAGCTTTATTTTTTTAAAAGATGACGCTTGTCAGGAATAAAACTGATTTTTGTCAGGAAATTTATTGCGCACAAATCGGGTTCCCTTTTGGAAACCTGCTATCCATATTGCCGTTCATGGGGTAATTTTGCATTATGAATGAAAATAAACTGAAGGTTGATATCTGGTCCGATGTGATGTGTCCGTTTTGCTACATTGGCAAAAGGAGACTTGAAAATGCCCTGGAAAAATTCCCGGATGGGGACAAGGTTCAAATTGAGTGGCATAGTTACCAATTGGAACCCGATCTTAAAACATCCGGAAAGGAAAACATATATGAATACCTTGCATTCCGAAAAGGACAAAGTTTGGAATGGTCGAAGCAAATGCATGAAAATGTTGTGAAAATGGCAGCAGAGGCAGGTCTTAAATATGATTTTGACCATGCGGTGGTAGCAAATTCATTTAATGCACACAGACTTGTTCAATTGGCAAAAGCAATAGGTGTTGCTGATGCCGTTGAAGAGTCATTATTCAGGTCATATTTTACGGAGGGAAAGGATATCAGCGATCCTGAGGTGCTTGTTTCTATTGGAAAGCAAGCCGGAATCAATGAAGAGGATATCCTTGAAGTATTTAAAGGCAATGCGTATACTG
>CAILMK010000524.1 GCA_903835275.1 uncultured bacterium
GATGAGCCCTATACCGACAACGACCAGCCAGCCACGGTTTCTGAAAGAATTATGGGCTCCTGAATAAATACCAATAGCTATTAATATCATAGGCCACGAAAAAACCCATCCCGGAAAGAAAAAGCCCATCTGTCTCAGCAAAAATACCATGCCGATGCATACAATTATTAGTCCGGCAAGTACTCTGCCGCTTCTGTTTTTCGGTTTGTAATCATTTCCCGAATTGTCAACCTGTTCAATTTTTTCCATTAGATTATTGTGTTTAGTAAACCAAAAAAACTTGCTCCGAACGTAATATTTTCCAACAATTCTGTCAGGTAATATTCAAATATAGCTTTTTTGGCAATGTTTGAAGAAGTATTCTTTTGCATAATTAATAATTTTAATGATGCAAACTTCCATACAATTTTACGGGTACACAAGTGGAAAAAGGCAATTGAAATGAGAAAGACGGTAAATGCGGGATTTCCGTCGGTGAACGAGGAAATTCAAATACTAAATCCTAATATCTATCCGCCGCGGCGGACTAAATGAGCTCAAAACTACATCCCCCTGCCCCCCTTCAAAGGGGGAATATAGCCCACACAAGTTTATCTCTTTTCTTTTTCACATTTGTTCAGGCAATTAGATTCAAAAAGTAGAAAATTATCAAATTACTGATAATCTCAGGAACAAGCGATTCCCCCTTTGAAGGGGGCTAGGGGGATGTTCACGAAAAATTGCATACTACAAAAAAGGCGGCTAAAAAGCCGCCCATATAAATCGTACATCGTAAATCAAAAATCGCCTTATCCTTCCAGGCCTTTTTTGTGCTTCAGTACTTTTGCCTCTACAAAGAAAATAATTTCCTCGGCAATATTTTTAACAAGATCCCCTACCCTTTCAAGCTTGCGGTGAAGAAGCAAGAGATAAAGATCCTGGTTTACGTTCTGCTGGTTGGACTTGATGTATTCAGAAATAGTAGAAAGTGCGTTATCAGTAATATGGTCGATGAATTTATCTTTTTCAAAAACCTTTCTTGCCAGGTTGGTATCTTCGTTTTCATACGAGTTCAAAACATACCCGATCATTTCATCAGCAATTTCAAAGGATTTTACCAATTCCAGTTTTTCCAAAAGTTCGGCATTCCACTGTTCTTTAATGTCAATAACATTCCTTGCTATTCCATCAGCATTATCGCCAATCCTTTCCAAATGATAATTTATTTTCAGGGTTGCAAGGACAAAACGCAGGTCAATAGCCACGGGACTGAAACAAGCAATTACATTTTCGCAACTGTTATCAATTAATAATTCATAGCCATTCACACGTTTTTCATTGTGCATCACTTCAAGCGCCAATTCCTTGTTGGAAGTCATGAGTGCTTCCTTGCCCTTGCTCAGCTGAGTCCGCACAATGTGCATCATCTCAAGGGTATTGTCTTTTATCTTTTTTAATTCTGATTCAAGGTGTGTCATACTCGTAATTATTATAATTCATCAAATTTCCTTCAGTATCATCGAATGGTATCAACCAAATCTTCCTGTAATATAGTTCTGTGTTGTTATTTCTCTCGGTTTGGTAAAGATGTTATTGGTATCGTCATATTCAATCAGCTCGCCCAGGTAAAAGAAAGCAGTCTTATCGCTCACCCGTGCCGCCTGTTGCATATTGTGGGTAACGATAACAATGGTATAATCCGCTTTGAGGTTAAACACGAGTTCTTCTATCTTGTGGGTAGCCAATGGGTCCAATGCGGACGTAGGCTCATCCATGAGCACGACAGACGGCTCTATTGCAAGGGCACGCGCTATGCAAAGCCTCTGCTGCTGTCCGCCGCTCAATTCAAAGGCGGATTTCTTGAGTTTATCCTTTACTTCAGTCCAAAGGGATGCCTGTTTCAGGGAAGTTTCCACCCTTTCATTTATGTAATGTTTATCCCTGATTCCGTTTACACGCATTCCGTAAGCCACATTTTCAAAAATGGATTTAGGAAAAGGATTCGGTTTCTGAAAAACCATTCCGATATTCTTGCGCAACAGATCCACAGATACTTCCTTTGAATAAATATCTTCTCCATCCACTACTATGTCACCCTCTATCCGAACATGTGGAATGAGGTCATTCATCCTGTTGAATAAACGCAGAAATGTTGACTTGCCACAACCTGACGGCCCAATGAATGCCGTAACAGTATTGGCATCCATCTTAAGGGTTACATCCTTTAGGGCGTGGTTATCGCCGTAGAACAGATTTACTTTATTTGCTGATAATTTAGCCATACAAAATTGCCGCTAATTATATTTTATTTTTTCTGGTGAAATAACTTCTCACTATCCCTGCGAGGATATTGGAAATCAAAACTATTAGTATCAAAACAAGTGCCGTACCATAGGCCATCTTGCGTGATGCAACGATATCCGTACCACTGGTACAAATTACATACAGGTGATACGGCAATGCCATTACCTGGTCATAAATGCTGTGTGGAAGCCTTGGAAGGAAATACGCCGCCACGGTAAATAATATAGGTGCCGTTTCCCCGGATACACGCCCTACTGATAAAATTAATCCTGTAAGAATGTTTGGAAATGCAATCGGCAAAACCACTTTACGTACTGTTTGTAATTTACTGGCACCTAATGCTAGGCTCGCAATACGATATGCATCATCCACTGATTTTAATGCTTCCTCTGTTGTGCGAATGATCACAGGCAATGCCAGTAATCCCAGCGTTAAAGAACCTGCGAGAATGGAATCTCCGAATTTCAATTTATTTACAAATAACGCCATCCCGAACAAACCAAAAACAATGGATGGAACACCGGCAAGGTTATTCGTCATCATGTTGATGAAACTTTTTAATTTCCCGTCAAGCAAATATTCATTCAGGTAAATTCCTGACAGTACACCAATGGGAAATGCAAATAACATACTGCCGCCAATCAGACAGAATGTACCAATAATTGCAGGATAAATTCCTCCGTCGGTCATTCCATTAGTCGGCATGGAAGTAAGGAATTTCCAACTCATGGCCGGCCAGCCCCTCACGAAAATGAAATATAAAATTCCGCAAAGTATAAGCACAACAATAGACGTAATAATGCCGAATATTGAGAATGCAATACCCTGGCTTACCTTTTTCTGTCTTATTATTTTATGCGCCTTATCCATGCTTGATAAATCTTCTTAATATTTTTTCTTTTTAGCGATAAATTCAAAAATCAAATTGATAATAAACGTCATTATAAAAAGAATGCAACCCAGTGCAAACAATGCTTTAAAATGCAAACCCCCATAAGCAGCTTCGCCAAGTTCTGCCGCAATAGTTGCAGGAATGGTACGCAGCGGTTCAAAATAACTGTGTGGAATAACAGCTGCATTCCCCGTTACCATCAGTACTGCCATGGTTTCACCAATGGCGCGCCCGATGCCAAGAATAATAGCTGCTGTAATCCCTGATGATGCGTACGGAACAATCACCCTGCGTATAGTTTGCCAGTGTGATGCGCCTAATGCAAGGCTTGCTTCTTTCAATGCGCGCGGTGTTGTGCGCAAAGCATCTTCGGATATTGTAATGATCGTTGGCAATGCCATAATTCCTAAAACAATACTTCCGGCAAGTCCGCTTTCACCCACTGGTAAATTAAATATTTTTTGTACGGCAGGTACAATTACTATCAATCCGAAAAAACCATATACTACAGATGGAATTCCTGCCAGTAATTCCACTACGGGTTTCAAGTAATTCCTAACCTTATGATTGGCAATTTCCGCCATGAATATTGCCGTTGCCAAACCAAACGGCAATGCAAAAAGTATAGCACCAAGCGTCACCCACAGCGTGCCAAGTATCAATGGCAATACTCCTAATTGAGCCACCGGCTGCGCAGTAGGGAACCATTGTTTCCCCATAAGGAAACTATATGGAGTTATATTCGCAATTTCAATTCTTTTACCGTGAAAATCCTTAGGGATATATTTACTGCTGAAATACAAAAGTACTCCCGGCGTCCTCACTACATAAGAATCCACACAAATGGCAAGCCTTTCAAAATTGGAACCCATTTGCTGTTCTGTAAATGTAGTACCGGCTTCATCAAGACGAAATAATTTGATTGAATCATTCTTACCGCCGATCTGTTTCCAGTTTGTAATTTTCTGGTCAAAAATATCCTTGATTTGTAGTCCCGTAAGTTTTGAAACCGGATTGCTCGAATTTACCGCGATAACAGTATCATCATCGACCGGTTTTTTGGAAAAAATAGACAGCCCTTCATCGAACAAAAATATAATAATAAGCAAAACCGTAATGCTGGTAATGGCAGCACTCATGGCGAGTACCCCTTCAACGATCTTCTCAATTATTTTTCTTAAACGACGCATTTTCTGTCTGGTAATCTAATTATTTCACTTTAATGAATCCTGCTGTCTCGACTATTTTCTGACCGGAATCAGAGAGTACATAATTCACGAATGGATCTGCTTTTGCAGAATTATTTTCCTCGAATATATAGTACAAGGGCCTTTTGATTTTGTAGGAATTATTCTTTACATTTTCAATTTTCCCTTCAACGAATGTCTTGCCACCATCAAATGAAATGCCCAGTACCTTTACCTTGGAATTCACATATCCGAGGCTGACATATCCTATGGCATCCGGGGACTGTGAAACGGATTCAACAATCTGTCCGTTGGAAGTCAATTGTGTAATAGTAGATGAATAACTTTTCCCTTCCAAAATATGTTCCTTAAAATAGGAGTATGTTCCGGAACTGCTTTCGCGACTCAGGATACTCATTTTTTGATTTGTTCCCTGCAGGTCGTTCCAGTGATCAATCTTTCCGGTATATATATCTTCCAGTTGTTTCATTGTAATATCATCAACTTTATTGGCAGGGTTAACAATTATTGCAAGTCCGTCATAGGCAACAATCATTTTTTTTATACCCCCTCCCTTTTCACCGAATTCATTCGTTTCTCCTGTTGTCAGGTCCCTTGAAGTCATTGCGATATCAGTATTACCCTCAATCAGCGCCGTAATTCCTACTGAAGACCCACCACCCGTCAGGCTAATGGATGCATCGGGGTTTTTCTTCAAATACTCTTCAATTTCCTTTTGGGTAAAGGACAATTCGGTATCACTTCCCTTAATGTTCAGTTGTTGCGTTTTGCTCTTTATGTTTTTCTTACCGGCAGTATTTGCAGACTGTCCGCAACTCGCCAATAAGACTGCAAAGATGAAATAATAAACAACTGTTTTCATTACGGAATTATTAAGTTTTTAACCTCAAAATTGAGAGGCAATCAAATATACAATTGCGCCTATAATTGCAGACGCGGGAATCGTTAAAATCCAGGTAAGGATAATATTACTTGCAATGCCCCAACGCACTGCTGAAAAACGCCTGGTGGTTCCCACGCCCATGATGGCTCCTGCAATGGTTTGAGTGGTACTTACAGGAATTCCCATAGCCGTGGCACTGAAAAGCGTAATCGCCCCGGCGGTTTCCGCACTGAAGCCACCAATGGGTTTCAAATGGGTAAGTTTTACACCCATGGTCTTGATTATTTTCATTCCACCTGAAAGGGTTCCCAATGCTATGACTGATAAAGCCAGCAATTGCACCCAGAAAGGAACCCTGATATCTGTATACGGATAAAGGTATTCATGCACAAAATGCATATTCCGTGTGGTATACAATAACATGGCAATAATACCCATTGTTTTTTGCGCGTCATTTCCGCCGTGCCCGATACTAAAGCAGGCAGAGGAAAGCAATTGCCCTACGCGGTAAAAACTATCCACTTTTCCGGGATGCGATTTTCGCGATAGCCAGAGCATCAACACCATTATGAAATATCCAAGAATCAATCCCGCAACAGGCGCAAGCACCACAAATAAAATAGTAATGAAAATTTTACTGGCAAGAAATCCCGCTATTCCTTTTCCAAGTGATAACGCGGAAATACCCCCTTTCATTAAAGCAGCTCCTAAAAGCCCTCCGATAAGGGAGTGTGATGAACTCACCGGGATACCAATCCTTGCACAGAAAAAGTATGCCCATATGATTGCTCCCAGCAAGGCGGAAAACACCAACTGGACAGAAATAACATCTGCTTCTATGATCCCTTTTCCTATGGTTTTAGCTACGGGCGTACCAAAAATAAATATCGCAATAAAATTAAACGAAGCCGCCCAAACCACTGCCCATCTTGGAGAAAGAATGCGCGTTGAAACGATTGTCGCTATTGAGTTGGCAGCATCATTCATTCCATTTACAAAATCGAAAATGAGTGCCGCAAATACGGTTATGAAAACTAATATTAGCATGGAATAATTTAACTGTTTTTAACAAGGATTGACATCAGGACATCGGCAGCATCTTCGCATTTATCTACTGCTTTTTCGAGTACCAGCCATACCTCACGGACCTTGATAATTTCAACAGCGTTGGTTTCCTTTTCAAAAAGCTGCGAAATAGCCATATCGTAAATATCATCGGCATGCGTTTCAATAGTATGAATCTTAGCGCAGGATTCGCGCACCTGGTTGGGATCATTCATATCCTTAATTGCCAGCAAAGCTTTGTTCAATTCTTCCACACAAGCCTGAATGAGATCCGCCATTTTCAGCATGGATTCATTTACGGATTGTATCTTGTAAATATGCAACCTCTTGGCAGTGCCATGAATGTAATCAGCAACATTATCAATTTCAGAAGCAAGCAAATGGATATCCTCCCTGTCAAACGGAGTAATGAAGCTCGCGCTCAGGTCATGGAATATCTTGTGTGTAAGGTCATCGCCCTTTTTTTCGAGGCGCTCAATTTCGCCAATCAAACTCCTGCGCTTTTCCCAATCTCCTTCATTGAGGGTTTCGCGTAATTTCTTTGCCATTATCTGCAAATTTGATGTTGCCTCAGACATCATCGGCACAAACTTGTTATCCTTTGGAACAAGGATCTGTAGAAACTTATTTATATTCATGTAGCTGAAAAATTTGAGCAAAGTTAACAAAAAGGCATTGCAGTATTAAGGAATTGTTACCTCAGCATTTATTAAAGATTATGATACTGTTAACTCAATGTTACCTTAATGTTAACAACATTTGCAGCTATTTGTCCATCAATGATTTAAACTATGACAGGAAAATGGTTCGTCTGAAAAAAAGAACATAAAAAAAACGCCCGGAATTTCTTCCGGGCGCCTTGCCAGTTATTAACTAAACATTCTAATTAGTGGCCATTCTAAGTGTATCCCTTAATTTATTGATACATATCCAACTTCATCAACGGTCTTTTGACCCTCTTTGGAGAGAACATAATCAATAAACGGTTTTACTTCTTTCTCCTTTGTAGTCATGTAATAGTAATACAATGGACGGGAAATAGGATAGGTTCCAGTTTTAGCACCTTTAAAGCTAGGCTTTTCAAAATACTTACCATCAAAACTTACAGACATTGGCTTTACAGTCTTATTGACATAAGCAAGACCTACATATCCGATGGCGCCTTTGGTTTGTGCTACGCTTTGAACGATATCACCTGTACCCGGTTTTGCAAGCACATCAGAAGCATAATTCTTCTTCATCATAACGTGCTCCTTGAAGAATTCATAAGTACCTGAACTTGATTCACGTGAATATACAATGATCTTCATGTCAGGACCGCCTACTTCTTTCCAGTTGTTTACCTTACCGGTGTAAATGTCTTCCAATTGCTGACGGGTAAGCTTGCTTACAGGATTGCTGTTATTTACAATTACTGCAAGAGCATCTTTAGCGACCATCACTTCCTTGAATGTTTTACCACCTTCCTGCAATTTCATTTTTTCTTCCATCTTCAAGGGACGGGAAGACATTGCAATATCAGTATTGTTATCAATCAAAGCTGAAATACCTACTCCGCTACCACCTCCGGATACGGATACATTTGCACCCTTGTGGGCAATCATGTATTTCTCAGCTTCTTTTTGTGATAAAGGAAGGACTGTATCGCTTCCCTTTATTTTCATTTGTGCATGTGAACCAAGGCTCACTATTCCCGAAAGAACAATTGCAAGTGCCAGTTTAAAAGATTTCATAAGTTCTCGATATTTAAGGTTATATATTGATTAAAGTAATTTACCGGGTATATTAGCATTATCCTTGCCAAAAATGTAGTAGAAGGTCATACGCGCTTCTACGTCCATATCGCTTTTGTTTTTACCCGATGCATTTAAGGCTGGATTCATATATTGATCAATCCAGATATTTGGCATGAAGTGAACATTTTTAGTTGGTGTCCAGTCAATACCGGCAGTGATAAAGTTTTCCTTTAATGGAGCCAGTATCTTTCCATTAACGCCAGTATAATAAGCAGTTTCAGTTGTATTGTAATAACGACCGGTAGCATACATATTATCAGCATTGAAATTATCATACCTTGCAAAGTAATTTAATTTACCCGGTAGAATTTGTCCCCTTACAAATATTGAATATCCAAAGGTTACTGCATTTTTAATATTTACCGTTTTTGA